>JAAZEF010000074.1 GCA_012512455.1 Erysipelothrix sp. | reverse complement strand
AGAAAATGAAATTGATATCCAAGAGGCTCAATCACTGATTGACAATAAATGTCTATTAGTAGCAGAAGGTTCAAATCGTGCTTGTAGTAATGAAGCGATAAAGAAACTTAATGATCACTTATTATTTGGTCCAGCTAAAGCGGCTAATGCTGGAGGTGTCATAGTTTCTAGCTTTGAAATGTCTCAAAACAGTACCTTTGAATCATGGACTGCAGAGCAAGTTGACCAAAAACTTAAGTCTGCGATGCAAAACATTTTTAATACAGTCATGTTGTATGCTGCCAAATACAATGATCCTACAAATTATGTATTAGGTGCTAATGTCGCAGCTTATCAACGTTTAGAACATGCCATGAACTTATTAGGAATATAAAAAAGAAATCCCAATCTTGATTGTCAAGGATTGGGATTTTTACTTATTTTATATAACTCGCCATTCTAATTCTAAATCAACGTCAAATTGTTCTTTAACGCGTTTTTTACATTCCGCAATAACTAATTGAACATCTGCCACTTTAGCATTACCCGTATTGACAATAAAACCTGGGTGTTTGACAGATACTTGTGCGTCCCCTATTTGAAAGCCTCTTAAATCACAGGCATCAAATAATTGCCATGTGAATAATGAATTTCCTTCTTTGTCTTTAGGACGCTTAAAGACTGAACCTGCATTAGGAAATTGACGCGGTTGTTTGACATAACGTTCGCGACGATACTGCAACATCAAATCTAAAATATCCATGTATTCACCTTTTTGTATAGATAGAGCTACTTCTAGGACACAGACATTCATCTCGTTGAGTCTTGAGTAACGATAACCAAAGAAGTCATCTTCAGGATAAATGATACGGACAGATTGAGTATCATAGTCAAACACTTCTATCCACTTGACGTATTGTCCTATGGTATATTGCCACTGACCTGCATTCATCATTAAGGCACCTCCTAAAGTGCCAGGTATATCTTCACAGAAAGCATAACCATCGATTGAGTTTTCACAAGTGAACCATGCAAATTGATTCATCGTCACTCCCGCATCAACATGGATTAAGTTATCAGATAACTCAATCAGATCAACCATGGTCGTCACAATAAAAACGGTATTGGCATCATATGATGATTGTGAAAAAATCATATTAGAACCCTTACCTATTAAGACAGTTTTTTTATCTGAATAGTCTCTAAGAGCACTAATAAGTGCGTTTTTATCGGTTGGTAAAATAACAATTTCAGCTATTACATCTAGTTGGAAAGTATGGAATCGCTTAAGCGATGTATTGTTTAATATAAAATATGACATGGTGTTCTCCTAATCGTTCATTATTTCATTAAGTATATACGGGATGTCTTTAGGTGTTAATATACCACTTAGTTTTTGATGGTCTACAATAATTATGGCACTAAGGATTAATCCCTTTTGACTAGCTTCACCAAAAAGTTGAATGACATTGGTTAAAGACAAAGATGGTCTTACAATCTTGTAGTGTTCTTTTTTATCTTCTAAGACCTCTTGTACCAAAATCCCGTTTAAGTTTATCATATTTTCTACAATATGTTGATACATGTAATGGACAATCATAGACGATGAAAGAACATTAACCACTTGGTTGTTCTTTAACACAGGGGCTTGAGAGTAACCTTTTTGATTCATTTTCTCTAATACATCTGAGAAAAGATCATCAGCCTGACAAGTTAGCACTTTTCGCAAATCTAAATCTTTGATGGCCTTAGGCTGTGTTAACATATTGGCAATCTTTTCCATTTTCTCTACGACTGACAAATGTGGTTGGGCAATAATTTCCACTTCTTGTGCACGATCGTGTACAATCGCATTTCTTAATTGACCATATTCAATTAAATCATCACGAAATACTTTCACAATTTCATTCTTTTTCGCGTGATAATTCACACTGTTTTGAAAAGAAAAGTGCTTCCCAGTTTGATTCAATGAAGCAAAATACTTTTCGATTTTTGAATAGGCATTTAAAAAACGTCTAGCGTTATCCATAATTTATCCCTTCAATTTATAACGAATAGATTCTATTAAGGAATCTACGGTATCGATACCACTCATTAAAACCGCAACTAAATAAACAATAATACCTACGATAATACTAATGAACATGGCCATCAATGAAGATGACTGTGTTGAGAAATAGCGATAAGTAAAGTAGACTACCACACCCATTAACACAGAAGCGATAACGAGTTTTAATATTTGCTTAATGTAGTATCTTAGTGGGAAATCATTAAATAGTTTCTTCATTTGAAAAGTTAAGAAGAGCAAACTAATAGTATGTGAGATACTCATTGCTAAAGTAACTCCCATGACACCTAAAACATTAAACAACGCGATGGCCAAGGAAGCTTGAAGTCCAATTGTTAATATACTATTGTACATAGGTGTTCTTGTATCTTGATACGCATAAAATACTTTAACAATTAAATCTCTCAAACAGTTAACTAAAACAGCTAAGGTATAAAACACAAATATTGGAACCAAGACCTGTAAATGAGCCTCTGTAAATTCCTCACGAACATAGATAAAGCGTAGGACAGGTTCTGCCAAAATAGTGATTCCTACAATACTAGGTAACACAAATAGTAAGATACTGATGATAGAATCCCCTGTTTCCTTTTTAGCCTCTTCAACTTTATTTAGAGATACACTTCGTGATATTCCTGGATAAGTTACCGAAACAATCGATGTCGCAAATATACCAGAGATAAGTCCTCCTACCCGTGTAGAATAGTTCAAATAAGAAATACCACCATCTACACCAGAAACGATCCCTTCGTTCACTAGACCACCAAATACAGCGACTGAGGCGCCGATAATCAATGGTACAGCAATGACTAACATTTTTCTTAGATCTGGATCTTTAAAATTAATAACAAATTGATAACGATAACCCTTAAAGCGAGAATATCCTAGAATTAATGTAGCTTGTAAAGCATAAGAAATTAGAATACCAAAAGGTAATATCCAAGTGCCTACAAATGTTGACATATAAATGGCTCCAATGACAACAATATTCATTGGGAAACCCATCATCATAGGGAAGACAAAGGAATCTCTTATTTGTAAGAAGCCTGTGAAGATTTGAATAATACTTGTAAAGAAGACTGAAAAGACAGTCACTTTAGTAAATGGTATTAAATAAACCAAAGCTTCTTGTGATGCGCTTGGTAAAAGAATTGATAAAGAAAATTCAGTGAAAATAAAGAAGAAGCCACTAATAATAGCACATAGTATGACCACCACATGGACGACATTATTTAAAAAAGTGTTTGCTTCTTGTTTTCCTTTTTGATTTTCAATTCGTGTAAACATCGGAATAAAACCTGTCACAAAAGCGGCTGCGATTAATGAAAAGATTTTGGTAGGTAATCCGAAAGAATAAATGAAAGCATCACTGATGGCTCCTGGGCCAAAAGTCGCTGCTAGAACTGTTTCACGGACAAATCCTAATAATTTTGACAAAACTGTCACGATCATAACAAAGATTGATGCTTTTTTCATAAACTCTCCATCTGTATTTTCTTTATAATACCATTATTTATGTATAAATCATAAAAAAACTAGGTGTTACCCTAGTAATAAGAAACTATTTAGCTCTAAATTCACCTTCTGTGGAAACAGCGTGGTGTGGACGGTGATATTCACCTGTGTTCTTGTCTTTCACTAAAGTCTTAGCTGCTAGTTTGTAATGGGTACGACGTTTAGCTTTAGTGCTTTTCGAAGTACGTCTCTTTGGTACTGCCATGGTTTACTTCACCTCCGTTATTCTTCAAATTTGAATTCTTTTAATTTTGCTAAGCGAGGATCAATCTTTTTCTCTTGGTTTTGAAAATGTTCCTCACTTAATACTTCCCAACCTTCACCCTTAGGATATATTTTTTTACCCTCTTTTTCAACTTTAAGAGGAATTTCACTAAGGATGTGTGTAAATATCAATGGATTCAAATCAATAAAGTCACTCTTAACTACCAAGATATCAGGATTTTCTTCATCATCACTTTCATTGAAACTAATAATTTCACTGACAACTGATTCAAAAGGTACCAAAACATCTTCATTAGTTAATGAGTCAGGTAATGTCATATCACCTGTAATTGTCAAATTAAGATATGCATGATCTGCCTGGTTATCATAGTTTAATTGACCATTCACTTCTACATTCTCTAATTGACGCAAGACATCATGTTTCAATGATGTTAAATCAAATACTAATTTCTCTTCAATATATTGAGTGTTTCCATTCAATAAACGAAGATCTTGTCGTTTGAAAATCATTCTATCACTCCATGATTCTTAACGTTCACATTATATAGATTAACACCTCTTATGTCAAATATCTCTCTTTGTGACCCGTTTACTTTCGAAACGCCACGTGTCTTCACACATGTCATCTATAGTTAATTTTGTTTCCCAATCTAACTCATTCTTAGCTTTACTGGCATCCGCATAGCTTATAGCAATATCGCCATCACGTCGTTTTACAATATCATAAGGAATCTTTATATCATTGACCTTTTCAAAAGAATGAACCAATTCCAAGACCGACGTTCCTTTACCTGAACCTAGATTGTAAATATGTGTCCCTGCATTCAAGTGTTCTAAAGCTGCCACATGGCCTTTCGCTAAATCGACCACATGGATATAATCTCGAACTCCCGTTCCATCTGTCGTTTCATAGTCATTGCCAAATACAAATAATTTCTCTCTTTGACCACTAGCTACTTGAGAAATATAAGGCATTAAGTTATTAGGAACACCTGTAGGTACTTCGCCAATTAAACCACTAGGATGAGCTCCTACGGGATTAAAGTAGCGCAATAATGAAACCCCTAAATCTGGATGTGCTTTCACAGCATCCATTAAGACGCGTTCACTCATGGCTTTTGTTTCACCATAAGGATTAGTCGTAGGTAACAGCTCCATATCTTCTTTAAATGGGACATTATTATCACCATAAACTGTCGCAGAAGAACTAAAAACAAATTTATTCACTCCATAATCCACACAAGCTTGTGCTAAGTGGATGGTTGAGGTGACGTTGTTAAAATAATAAGACAGTGGTTTACTGACCGATTCACCGACAGCTTTATAGCCTGCAAAGTGTATAACCGCATCAAATTCATTGTTTTCAAACAATTCGATAATTTGTTCTTGATTAGATACATCGACTAAATGAAAACGAAATTGTTTTTGGGTGATTTCTTTTATCGCATCTAAAACTTTTGGTGAGCTATTGTAAAAGTTGTCGACAATGGTGACCTCATGATCTTGATTCAAAAGTTCTACCACAGTATGAGAACCAATAAAACCAGCTCCACCTGTAACTAATATATGCATACTTCCTCCTATTGATCGTTATTACTTTGTAATGTGTTCGTAATTAATTGATGGATTTCAGCCACAGAAGCTTCATCTGGATAGTAGACGGACAATATTTGATTAGGATAAGAGTACGTATAATCTCCACCACTAACTCCACCTAAAGAGGCTTGATTAAAGGACCATCCTTTACCATCATTTAATTGTTTTTCGATAAGTCTTGAAAGGTTATTACTACCAAAGTTAGTATCAACGCTTGAAGATACTTTATTAACAATACCATTAATGTTCAATAAAACTGAGGGTTGTGTCAATTTATTGATAATTCCTTTAATAACTTCTAATTGATGGAGACCACGAGTAATGTCACCACCTGGTACAGTCTTACGTGTTCTCGAGAATTCTAATGCTTGTGCTGAGTTTAAAGTATTCATACCTTGCGTAAAATGAGTACCATCATGACCATAGAAATCATATTGTGAAGAAACGTCAACACTACCTAAGACATCGATTAGTGTAATTAAAGATGTGAAATTAACTTTCGCATAATAGTTAATGTCGATATCATACAGATTTTCTAAAGTTGAAATAGAACATTCAATACCCATCGTTCCAGCATGAGTCAATTTATCTTTCATATAACCTTGAGCACACCCTAATTCAACATAAGAATCACGTGGTGTAGTCGTTAATAAAATTTCATTAGTATCAGGATTCACGGTCATTAAAATATTGACATCTGAACGTGATACCGTACTGATTGGTCCATCAACATCGATACCACTGATGAAAATAGTGAATCCTTCTTTACGTACGTCGACTTCCTTAGCGATATCATTTTTCTCGTTATGTTTTTCATAAGAGTAAATCACCCGAGTTTTGTTATTGAAATCCTCTTGTGATTCAACGACTGTATCTCTAAACACTTCATCTAAGACCATAACTTCAATAGTTCCATCATAGAGAGCATCAACTACTGAAATATCACTATCATAGCGTTCTACATTACCATTAAGTGGATAAATATTTTCTAAATCCTCTAACATAGCTTCATATAAATTTTGATTAAAATTTGTAGAGACAGCTAATGTGGTATTGTCATGTAAATCTTCAATTGCTTCATAAGGTGAATCTTCTAAGACTACCAATGATACTGTATTGGTTTGAAATTGGTCAAAGTTCACTAATGTATCAATCGAATACTGCATATAAAACAAGCCTGCTGCCGCGATTAGAATACTGATAGCTAATGTAACTTTGGCTCCTTTTCGATTGACTAACAAGCCTATTGCCATCAAGATGATGACAATTAAAAACAATACCATTGCGTATTTGAACGGAATACTTTTGTTGTAAAGTTCTGCTAGTAAATAAATAATTGCTGAACCTATTAGCGCATAGTCAAATAATTTAACATTTAATTTTCTTTTTCTTTTTTTAGTTTCCATAATTAATCGAGTCCATATTCTCTTTCTTGTTTGATTTTATCTTCTTTTTTCATTTCTCTTAATTTATATAACACAAACCCTAATATTGATACGACTGCTAAGCCACTCACAATATAAATAACAAGGTCACCGAGTATCATATCATTATTTATGGTAGATATTAAGTATAATCCGCTTTCAATATCATTAAATTGTGACATTCCTGATTCATCAACAGTCAAACTTGTATTATTTGATAGTTGTTGTGTATCCAAATCATCATCTACAAGATACAGATAAAATGTCTCATTTTCACTTATAGGCTCATGTTTGACTCTAATAGTTGTTTGAGCATTTAAGTTAAAAGGTATTTTTACAAAAAAATCTAAATCATTTTTCTTTTTAACTTCTTCCACATCATTCATCACATCCACAAATAAATTGGTATTATAAGCATCAAAATCATTAAAATCGATATTAAAGAGTAAATCACCACTGGCTTTGTAAACATTTAATTGGACTTTCTTTGATTGATAAAGTCGATTTAAGAATAATCCCTTAGAGATCAGTGTCGAATCATCTAGTAATTCATCATTCATCATAAGATTTAAGGTAATCTCATCTAAGCTACTAAAGGCCTCATAGAAAGGAACTTCTAGGATAACTTGACTCGGATCGTCAATATCGCTTAAGTCAAATGTCACCGTATCAGCGTCCAAAAAATGTCCAATTAAGATACTGTGTCCACTACTATCACTTTGGTATGTGACAGTGACACCGACGGTTAAAGAGAAACCTAAATCTTCGATAAATATTGTTGTTTCTCCAGGACTTACGCCTCGTACATTACCATTTTGGTCGACTGTAGCAATACTTGGATCTGCTGAGGAGAATACTGGATTTTTAGGAGCCGTGGTATTGCTGGGTTTATAAATCACAGACAAATGGCTCTCCTGATTTTGAGCAAGGACTAAAGAACGAGGTAAGACACTAATGTTCTCTACAGAGATTAATACTTGTACCTCAATTTCACGCACAATGTTATCTACACGTGCACTAATAATCGTGGTACCTGGTCCTTTGGCACTTACTACACCATTATTGACTGTCGCAACCGAGGGCTTACTGGATACCCAGGTAACCCCTAATTGGCTATGACTTGCGGGTTCAATAGTCCATTCTAATTGATAACTTTGGCCTTGTTCTAATTGAAGATGACTAATAGAGATATTAAAATCAATGACCCCCGAAGAAACAGTGATTGGTAAAATATATTCTTGATTTAAGACCTGTGCCGTAATATTAGTTTGACCTGTCCCAACAGCGGTAATCCAACCTGCTTGATTAATGGTCACAACTGCTTCATTGTCACTTGACCACAAAATGGTATCGTCACGTCCTCCATGGATTGATATGGTATATGGAGCGAGTGTCGATGAAAAAAGATTCATCGTTAATTGGGTTTGATTAAATTGAAAGTCAGGTATGTTTTTAACGATAACTTCTAATTGTGCCTTAAGGCCATGATAATCTGCCTCAATTATTGTACTGCCTTCTTTAAGTCCTACTATTTGTCCAGAACTATTGACACTTGCGATAGTGTCATCTAAAGAAGAATAAGTGACATTGAGATTTTCAATAGGCGCATCAGGATTAGTAACTACCCCTACTGTGATACTTTCTTCGACATCAATAGTGACAGATGCGGACTCAAAAGCAATGCCTTCTAAGACATTGACTTCGATTCTAATAAAATCTTCATTGTCTTCATTATCTTGATAACCTATAAGTACTGTTGTGCCGTATTCTTTAGTTGAAATTATAAAATCATTAATTGTTGCGACATTGGGATTAGAATTTTCCCAATTTCTAATATCAGATGGTAATAAGTTGACACCATCTTTAACCAGCGTAAAAGTGAGTGTTTCGTTGCGCTTTAATACCACAACCTGTTCGCTGCCCATTTCAAAATTGTTTTGAGCATAAGTCGGTTGTGCGTCAATCAAAACAGATATTAAAAGAACGAAAATCATTAACAATGATTGGATTGTTTTTCTCATATTGAACCATCCCTTCACTTTGTTCATTCTAGCATTTAACGACCTCTTTGACTAGTCAACAATACCTACCCCATCGACGACACCTTTTGATGCATACAACAACAAGAATGTCGAAATTATATTCAATATCATGGTCACAATAGAGACTTGATCAAGATTTAATTCAACGATAAATAATAACAAAAATACTATTAAACCACTAGGAACTAAGACAATTAAAAAGACAATTAATTGAATAAACATTTGAAGTATCTTATTTTTTTGTAGTCCTAAGATTCGTAATACTAACACTAAACTTGCTTGATACATCAGTGATACTGCTACTAAATTTAAACTAAACAGAACACTTGACATCAATGGTAGTTTGAAGAAAAATACTAAGAATAAAAAGGCAATTAAACTATAGGTCAAGACTCGAATTATCATAATACTTAAAGAAGCTAATAATTTCTTAAAATTGTGATCTGGAACTAAATAAATATAATGTCTACTTAGCTCAGATTCCAAGACATCTGTATTTGTAATAAATAACACTGATATCATTAACATTAACTGATACAACTCTGCTTCACCAGAAAACATGGCGATGGCTGTATAAATTCCTAACATAAAGAGTTGTTGTAAATCTAATAACTTTCTTGTTTTAATCAGATGAAGTATTTGTCGAGATAATAAAGCCCAACCTCCGCCAAGAAACTTAAAGTTCTTTGTTTTGGTTACTTTCTTAACTTCCATCATTGAATCTAATGCTTCTTGATTTCCACCAGCTTTATTAATCTTTTGTCTTTGAGAGGTCACATATAACGCATCATCAATTGCTTTTTCATAATAGTCACCTTTATGTTGAAAGAATAAATAAGTATACACAAGACCTAACACTAAGGGACAAAGGACTCCGAGCCAATAGTTTCCATTTTGTAATGCGTAAGCCCAACCTAAAAATGGAATATAGGAAAACATTGGATGTTCAAGCAAGCGCTCGATTATTTTAATAATCGACATATCGCTTTGATTGAGATTTGAAGCAATTGCGACAAAGATAATCATTGCCAAAATTAAAAATGGTAACCAATATTTAACTTTACTAGGATACTCTCTAGAGGCATTACTGACATAGTAATAGTCTGTGTACATAATAATCGCATAAATACTTAACGAAGTGATTACGATTCCTAAATAGAGGATGGAGGCATCAATAATTAGATAATTGAAGAATATCGCAAGATACAACACAAACATAAACCCTAATGCAATCATTTGTTGAATAGATTGCCAAATAATATAAAGCTTAATTTGTTTATCACTAAAGGGTCCTACAAATAAGAAGTTAGCGTCATTAAGATACAATAATGCTGTCTTTTTATTAAAAATTAAAAGAAACAACATTAAAATTGGCATGGCAGATACAATAGCCATAAAACCATATTGAGAGATACCTGAATCAATTTCAATCGCATCTCTAAGTGAAATATTGATCATTAAAACAAAAATGAGAACAATACCTAATATTGAGAAAATAGCTCTTATTGGTTTACGAAAAAGATTACGAACTACTCCTTTTATTTTTAGATAAGACAAATAAGTTAATGCTTTAGTGTTGTTCATTTTCAGTCACCTCAAAGAATATTTGTTTGAGAGTTTGACCATCAGTTAAGTCCTTCTTATCAATTTGTCGACGAATATGTCCCTTATGCATAATATAAGCAACATCCCAAATACCATCAATCATATCGATAATGTGGGTACTTAAAAGAATAGAACAACCTTGTTGTTTAAGCTCTATTAGAATCTGTAACACCTGTTCAATGGAATGAGGATCTAAGCCTATTAAAGGTTCATCTACTAATATAGCTTTAGGTGATATCAATAAGGCACATATTAAAGATAACTTTTGTGACATCCCTTTAGACAGTTCTTTGGCAAGTTTAGAACGATGTTCAATCATTTCAAAACGTTCTAATAACTCTTCACGTCTTGGGGCACTGTTTTCTAATTGGTATGCTTTTTCAATAAAGTTTAAATGCTCATCAACAGTTAATAAATCATAATGTGAAGGTATTTCTGGCACATAACCAAAAGAGCTCTTTGCTTCGATTGATTTGTTGTGAAAACCATTAACATATATATCACCACTAAATTTTAATAGTCCAGCAACACTTTTAATGGTAGTCGATTTACCAGCACCATTAGGTCCTAATAAAATTGTTATTTGACCATCATATGCTACTAAATTAGCACGATCGACGGCCTTTAGTGATCCGTAATTCTTAGTAAGTTCTTTAATTTCTATCATAATTAGCTCCTTCTAATGAATGATAAATGAGACAAGTTTGTCAAAACTAGCATTTTCATCGAATAATACATGGATATCATATATATTGCAGGCGTGATAATAGTCTCTTCTTTTTTCGACTAACTCACGACGTATATTTTGACACATTACAAGTATTGATACAGGATATTCTACCGACTGTGGTGGCGTCAACATCAACTCACATATGGCTTGATACCCCTGATTTGTTAGATTTTTACCGATAAAAGGATCTTTATCGTCTTCTTGATTCTCTATTAATGATTCTTTAACAAAGACACTTTTCCAACGTTTAGGTAAGAATGAAGAAATTAATTGTCTTAATTTAATAAATTTTGGCTCAATATTTATATCCGCTATAATTATATTACTTACTTCAATGTCATGTAAAATAGAATTAATAAGCCAACCTGAAAGTTTGCCTCCCATCAAAGTTAATGGTAAATTAGGATACTCTTGTTGAGCCATCTTGATTACATCTATCAAATCATCTTTTAAATCATCCGCCTTAAAATGACCTGATAACTCCTTTTCAAGTGAGTTATGGTGTCCGCGCAGATCATAACTAATGACAACAATTTGTTGTTCATTAAATGCTTTTATGATGTCTTGATATAAAAAACGATGTTCTAAGAAATCGTGGACTAATATTAAAACGGCCACGGCAGATGAAACATCGTAAATTGTTCCATAAATATCAATGTCTTTATTAAGTTCAAACGATTGTTTATGAGTTACCATAGCTATATTCTATCACACCATGTTACAATATTTTCATGAAAATAACAGGTATTATCGTGGAATACAATCCACTCCATCTTGGTCATATCCATCATATTCAACAAACACGCCAATTAACACAGTGTGATATTTTAGTGGCGGTCATGAGTCCTAACTTTACCCAACGCGGAAGTGTGGCGTGTGTTGACAAGTTTGAAAGGACAAAAAAGGCTTTAGAACATCATGTCGATGTCGTCATCGAATTACCTACTATTTATGCGACTCAATCTGCAAGCGTGTTTGCCCAGAGTGCTGTTAAATTACTTCATTTGGCACAAGTAGATACCATTGTCTTTGGTTCTGAGACCAATGATATTAATACTTTAAGACAAATAGCACAAGAACCTTTTAATCAAAAGTTATTTGAGCAACGTATTAGTGAAGGAGAATCTTTTGCACATGCGACTAATCATCATAACCTTTCACCTAATGACATTTTGGGAGTTTCTTATATTAAAGCTGCCAATACTTACAATATTCAAACTCAATGTATTTTGCGTACTAATCAATATCATGACAAAGATTTATCTCAACCTATTTTGTCTGCGAGTGCGATTCGACATGGTGTAAAAAATAATCAATATTCTAATCAAGCGATGGTCGATTTAACTCATTTCGTTTTTGATGAGGCCATCTATCCTCATTTACGTTATCGCTTATTATCTGCTAGTAAGAGTGAATTACAGAATAATTTGTTAGTCAGTGAAGGAATTGAAAATCTCTTTATTGAAAAAGGTAAATATATAGATAATTATGATGAATTTATTCAAGCTTGTGTTTCAAAGAGATATTCCCAATCACGTATTCAAAGAACTTGCTTGTCGATTGTTTTAAATCACCAATCACGAAATTTACATGATTTAGACTTTATTCGAATTTTAGGTTTTAGAAAGGAAGCTACATCTTACTTAAAAAGATTACCTTCAAAAGTTACTCAATTTAAAGATCTTCCAGAAGTTGTTAGAGAAAATGAATTGAAAGCAACATTGATTTATTCCTTATTATCAACAGCTCCTAACTTAATGTCAAAGGAAATTGGGAAGCCAATTATTGTATAACGACTAGTTTTATGTAATAATGTATTAGCTTATGAAAGGATGTGACACGATGGAAGATAGTCCTCGAAGATTAAACTTAGATAATAAACAAATCAGATTTACACTTGCCATTGCATCGGGTCACCTTTTATTTAACTAAAAGAAGACAACCGTCCTTTGGGCGGTTTTTTAATGCATTGACTGGTGTTCTCTTAGAAAGAAGGAAACCAGATGAAAACAATAATAAATTACACTTTAGAATCTCTATTTTCATACTTAAATTCAACAGAACAAGGACTAAGCACTAAAGAAGCACAACATCGCTTAGCAGAAAATGGACCTAATATCTTAAGTAATAAAAAACCTCAAACATCATTCCAAAGATTAATAGAAGCTACCATTAATCCTTTTAATGTTATTTTATTAGTCGTTGCGCTAGTCACTGCTATGACTGATATTTTCTTGACAAGCAAACCAGATTATTTAACGGTGAGCATCATTGTTAGTTTAGTGATTTTATCAAGTGCTGTCGCATTCTATCAAAGTGAGCGCGCTTATCAAGAGAGTAGTAAATTGACACAATTAATTTCTAGTGATGCTCATGTGTACAGAGATAATACTTTGATGGCGATTGATTTTGAGGAGATAGTACTAGGAGATGTCATCCATTTATCAGCGGGTGATATGATACCTGCGGATGTGCGTTTTATTTTCACTAAAGATACCTTTGTGTCGCAATCTGCTTTAACGGGAGAATCTCAACCGGTAGAAAAGTTTAGTGACATACGCAATCCCTTAAGTGAATCATTGACTGATAATAACTTTTTAGGCTTTATGGGAACCAATATTGTGAGTGGTAGCGCTAAAGCAATTGTTATCGCGACAGGTGATAATACTTATTTTGGTTCAATGGCTCAATCATTGGCTAGTGAAGATAAGAAAACTAGCTTTGAAAGAGGAGTTAATGCTGTCAGTAAACTGATGATAAGAGTCATGTTAATCATGATTCCGATAGTTTTTGTAATTAATGGTATCGCTAAAAATGATTGGTTTAGTGCCTTATTGTTTTCATTATCGATCGCGGTAGGTTTAACCCCTGAGATGTTACCAGTTATTATGACTTCTACTTTAGCTAAAGGTGCTATGGCCATGTCGAAACATAAAGTGATTGTTCGAAATTTAGGTTCCATTCAAACTTTTGGTGAAATGGATATTCTTTGTACTGATAAAACTGGTACTTTGACTCAAGATGAGATTGTCTTAGAACGCTACATGAATGTTCATGGTGAAGATGATAAAAGAGTATTACGTCATGCGTATTTAAATAGTTATTTTCAAACAGGTCTCAAAAACTTAATCGATGTCGCAATTATTAATCGTGCACAAAAATATAATCTACAAAATATATTAACAAACTATTCTCGTATTGATGAAATTCCTTTTGATTTTAGTCGACGTAAAATGAGTGTGGTCTTAAGTGATAATCAAGGTAAACGTCAACTAATAACTAAAGGTGCTGTTGAAGAGATGTTAGAAAGTTCTTCATTTATCGAATTAGATGGACAAGTATTACCTCTTGATGAACAAACTAAAGCATTGGCACTTAAAACGTATGAAGAACAAAGTGCTCAAGGCTTAAGAATGTTAGGTGTGGCTCAAAAAAATGAAGTCCCTGATATTCATACATTTAGCGAAAAAGATGAATCAGATATGGTACTTATTGGCTTTGTTGCTTTCTTAGATCCACCTAAAGATAGCGCAGAAAGTGCTATCAGTGCTCTAAAGGAGCATGGTGTTAGAACAGTAGTGCTCACTGGTGATGCTGAAGGTGTTGCTATCAATGTGTGTAAGAAAGTCGGTATCGATACCACGACTGTAATTATTGGTAGTGATGTTGAGAAAATGAGTGATCAAGAATTAAATGAAGCTATTAATACATCTGATTTATTTGCGAAACTGTCTCCTCTTCAAAAACAAAGAGTAGTCAAAGCCTTTCAGAATGCAGGTCATACCGTAGGTTATATGGGAGATGGAATAAATGATGCCCCTCCCCTTAAGCAAGCAGATGTTGGTATCTCTGTGGATAGTGCGGTCGATATTGCGAAAGAAAGTGCTGATATTATATTATTAGAGAAGGATTTGATGGTGTTAGAAGAAGGTGTTTTAGAAGGACGTAAAACCTTTGGTAACATGATGAAATATATCAAGATGGCCGTGAGTGGTAATTTTGGCAATATGTTTTCAGTAATTATCGCTAGTCTTTTCTTACCATTCTTACCAATGTTACCTGTTCAATTGTTAACCCAAAACTTATTAAATGACTTTTCTCAATTAGGGATTCCTTTAGATCATGTTGATGAGCAATATCTAAAAGTTCCTCAGAAATGGCAACCTCGTTCCATTGAACGTTTTATGTTTATCATGGGTCCTTTAAGTTCAATCTTTGATATTTTATGTTTTGGTATTTTGTGGTGGGTCATGGGCTTTGATAAAGCACCCTACTTTTGGGCAGGATGGTTTGTCTTTGGGACTATTTCTCAAGTTCTCATCATTTATATGATTCGTACAGCAAAAAAACCATTCATAGAAAGTCTTCCCTCTTTACCTTTATTAATCTCAACTTCTCTAGTTGTTATTGTGACGATTACTATTGGATTTAGCCAACTGGCTATTGGTTTGGATATGGCTACATTACCTTGGCACTTTATGATTTGGTTATTGATCCTTTGTGGATTATATGCAGTGTCTGTCCAATTGATTAAAACAGTTTATATTTCTAAATACAATGAATGGATATAAAAAGAGGTCACAGTTTGTGACCTCTTATATGTTATTCTTTTTCGTATTCTGAGATACGGTCTACCTTCACTTTAGAACGGCTTTCTGGATCAAAAGTGTGAGATAAATATTCTTCCACCAGGCATTCAGCACTTTGAATTCCTGTGACTTGAGCCCCTAATGCTATCATATTGGCATTATTGCTTAAGGTGGCTCGTTGAGCTTGATAAACATCAGTTACTAGGGCACAATAAGCACCTTTTACCTTGTTCGCTGAAATTGATACACCTATTCCTGTACCACAAACGACAATACCGCGATCGTACTCTTTAGAGACAACGGCATTGGCAACATCGATAGCTGTGTTGGCGTATATAGGATCTTCTGAACCGAAGTCTTTAACTTCATGTCCTAATGATTCTACCAAATCCATAAGAGCTTTTTTCATCTCTTGTGCGTTTGGATCACATCCAAATGCAATCTTCATAATATCAATCCTTTCAAAATCTAAAATCTTTTTTTAAGCTGTTCTAAATAGACATTCATAAACATCCATGCTGATTCAGAGCCTGGATCACGATGGCCTATTGCTCTTTCACCGAGTCTCATAGCTCGACCTTTTTTACAAATCAGAGGAATTGTCTCATCTGAGCCTTGTTTCATTCGAGCAACGAAAGCTTCAAAAGCAGCCACTGGTTCGTTCTCTAAATCACTTTGGAAAAGGACTTCAAGTCCTGGTAAGAATGCATCAAGCATTGTCTTATCGCCAATTTGTGCTTTACCACGAAAGACAATAGCATCGACTCCTTCTTGAATCATTTCACAAAACTGTCTGAAATTAATTTCATGAAGACCAGCAATATTTGTGCCGGCTTTCATAAAGAATGAACCATAGAGAGGACCAGAGGCACCTCCTACTTTAGACAGTAGTGTCATACCGACTTTCTTATATAGACCCGCAATATCTGTACTTTCAATATCTAGTGCATCGAGTTGTTTAGTAACAGCGCGAAAACCAATACTTAAGTTAATTCCGTGGTCACCATCGCCAATTTCTGAGTCAAGCTTCGTCCAATGATTACGTTGCTCTTCAGCCAACTGTGCCATATCTCTAAGACTATCGAGAAAAAATTGTTTATCCAACATTAGCATGAATGTTCTTCCCTTCTAACTTACTGTTTTAAATATGGAGCATTAAATGGAGCATTTAGTTGCTCTTTAAGTGTTGCATCAAGTCTAACTAAAGTGATTGAACCACCAATCATATCCATTGATGTAGCATAATCACCAACCATTGACTTAACAACTTTAACTCCCTTTTCAGTTAGAACTTGGTGTACACGACGATACATAATGTATTGGTCCATAAGTGGTAAGGCACCTAATCCATTAATTAATACTGCAACTTCTTCTCCTGATTCAAGTTTCATATCTGGGATGATGTGTGATAAAATTTCATCTACAACTTGGTCAGCTGGTTCAATTTTCTTACGAATAATTCCAGGTTCACCATGGATTCCCATTCCAACTTCCATCTCATCTTCACCGATTTCAAAAATCTTTTCTCCAGTTACTGGAAGTGTGGATGATGATAGAGCAACACCTAATGAATAAGTGCTTTCATTCGCATGAATTGCTGCTGCTTTAACTTCGTCTAAATCTTTACCTGCATTAGCTGCTGCGCAAGCTGCCATTAAGACAATGACATCCCCTGCAACACCACGACGCTCTTCTCTTACTGGTGAAGAGTAAACATCGTCAGTAATTAAGACAGTTTCAACACGGTGGCCTTCTTCTTCAGCCATTTCAGCACCCATGTCAAAGTTAATAACGTCACCCTGGTAGTTACCATAGAGATAAAGAACACCTTTACCTTGGTCAACTTCTTTAACTGCTTGATAGCAAGTTACTGGGTCTGGAGATGTATTCACATTACCGATAACTGCCGCATCAGCAACACCTTTACCAACATAACCTAAGAATAGAGGTTCATGTCCTGAACCACCACCAAAAATGATTCCTACTTTTGGTGTTTCGCTAAGGTGTTTGCTAACTACTACACGTTCGCTGTCTTCACTTAAACGAACATCTTCATGATGAGCTTGTACATACCCCTCCAGCATTTCTTCGACGACATCATAGCCATCATTAATAAATCTTTTCATATTTTCCTCCTTTATCTATGATTGATTAATCATTTTCTTCTAGCATTAAATGAATGCTACTTAAGACCTCTCTTTTTACAGCTTCTGGTGTCGGATCTACTAGGCATTGTATAATTCCCGCAAATGCACCTTCAACCAGTGGACCACTAATATAATGAGTTTTCTCTCTTAAAGTCTCATCTTCAATTAAGTCCAATGCTGTTTCGATACTAAGAATACCGCTACCTAAATCACCATAAAGATAAATGTAGTCTGATGTAGATTCTTCTTGTATCACTTCTAAAATCTTAACTGGATCTGTTCCAATACGGCCATCTTCTGTACCACCAACTGATAATATCTTAATACCTTCATGACGTCCTGTCATCTCTTCAATCATCTCTTTAAGTCCATCTGTTATTTTTGGACTATGAGATACTAAAATAGCACTAATCATTCGATTCTCCTTTAAAGTTGTTTACAATTTTCTCAAAATTCTCAGGTTGTAGACCAAAACGTCCCACAAAAAGGCCATCGACATCTTTGACATCACTTAGTTCCATAGCAGTCTGTGGACTCACTGAACCGCCATAAATGATTCTAATTTGATTCGCAAGTTCTTCACCAAAATCTAAGGCTACGATATCACGTAACATTCGATGTGTTTTTTCAATATATGTCTTGTCGGCACTTTCTTGTTGTCCAATTGCCCACACTGGTTCATAAGCAAGAATTATTTCTTTTCTAAATGCTTCTGAAGCATTCGATAAAGCCCACATTACTTGCGTTCTTAATGTAAGATATGATCTATTAAGTTTTATATCTTCACCGGTCTCACCAATGCATACGATAGGCTTTAGTCCATACTCTTCACAAAGACCAACTTTAATGGCAGTCATTTCGTCGCTCTCATTATAATTTGCACGTCTTTCAGCATGGTTTAATTCTACATATGTACAACCAAGTTCCTTCAAAAGATTTATGGGTACTTCACCTGTATGAGCACCTTGTTTCGCTACAGCAACATTTTGTGCTCCATATTTAATCACAGTGCCATTAAACATTGCCTTAACCATTGGAATTAAAGGATATGACGGTAAGATAAATAAATCAATATCGTCTTGTTGTCCTACCCTACTGGCAATACCTTGAGCTAATGAAGAAGCATCATCAAATGAATTAATATGCATCTTCCAACTCGAACCCACTATTTTTTTACGCACACATTCACCTCTTAATCTAAATGTTAAACTAATTTCACTAAAACATCAACATTGATGTATTGATTTTTATTCATTTTGTTTATGTTTGTCGTTTGTTGTTGTTTCAAGTATAATATTCTAAAGGAGTTGATACACATGTTAGCTAATCATCGTCATGAATATATCCTTGAACAACTGGATAGAAAAGGCAGTGTTCAAACCAACGATCTCATTGATGAACTTAAAGTTTCTGCGGCCACAGTTCGAAACGACTTAACTTATTTACATGATAAAAAATTGTTAAAGAAAATCTATGGTGGTGCTATTCAAATAGAAAATAAAGCATTTAGCTATACTAATTTTCATATTCGCGAACAAGAAAGTACAGGACTTAAAGAAGGCATTGTATCAGAAGCTCTAAGTTATATTAAAGATGGCATGGCTATCATATTGGATGCCTCAACCACTTGTTTAACTTTGGCTCAACACTTGGGACAATTTCAGAGACTAACTGTTGTCACTAATGGTATCTATACCCTCTTAGCTCTTAAAGAAATGCCAGAAGTTACCGTCATTTTAATCGGCGGTATTGCGACCAAAAAATCAGGTTCCATAGAAGGTTTATTGGCCCAAGACATGTTAAATAATATTAATGTCGATATTGCGTTTTTCTCAGGCCATGGTTTTGATTTATCTTCAGGTATTACTGACTTTAACTTTTATGAAGTTGAACTTAAGAAACTGATGAAAACAAGAGCTAAACAAGTGATTGGTTTAATAGATTCAACCAAACTTGGTAAAAACTCAACAGGTACTTTTGCCCATATCCAAGAGATTGATTTAATTATAACTGATAATCAAAAAAATCAAGACTTGGTGAGTTTATATCGTGACAACGGTGTTCATATGACTGTTGTTAAAGCAAAAGAAGAGTAATTAACTCCTCTTATCTAAAGCTCTTGTAGCAATAATGTCGATCCCTAAGTCTAAAACATTACTGATAATGACATCACCTTCTAAGATAGGTGCACTGACTTCAACGTCTTGTAAGATTTCCATAATCGCAAAGTTTGAATCTTTCGGGATTTCATCTTTTGATTTCACTGGTAATCGTCTATGGAGTCCATTATTCACTTTAACCGTTGTAGTTAGAGTTCTTTTAGGGTCTGTTAATTCTTTTTTAGCATAAATTGGCCCACGAGCACAATTATGATTAGAGACAATAATTTCATTATTTTCGTCTCTATCTATTTTTAAACGACATCCTTGTGGACAGACGATACAAATCATTTCTTGTTCCATTATATCTCTCCTATACTGATGGATAATTGGCCTTGAACATCATTGACTAACTTACGAGTTAGTTTTATTTTTTCCATTTCACCTGGCGCAATTACAGCTCTTCTGAGTTCACGTAGAACTTGGTCTTTTTCATCTTTGACAATAATTTTAACGTTCTTGTCCATCTTGGTGACTCTAAACATAATTTCTAAGTTTTCAGTGTTATCTGGATTAACATAATACGTTTGAGGAACAGTATATGACACAAAGTCTCCTGCCACAATTGGTATTTCTTTATATTCTTGTTTGCTTTGATTTAAGTACTTCACAACATTAGTTGCGGCTTTGACCGCTTCTGATGACACATTATCAACTAAATCATGAATATGGACAACATTACCTGCTGCGAAAACACCTTCCACATTGGTTTCCATCATATCATTGACAAGTGGTCCACGTGTTTTTCTGTCTAGTTTCACATTTGCGGTGGTACTTAATTCATTCTCAGGAATCAATCCAACAGATAGTAATAAGGTGTCACAAGGTACATATTCAATAGTGCCCTCAATAGGTCGTCTGTTCTTATCAACCTGAGCAATACTGACTCCTTCTAAGCGATCTTTACCATGAATATTTACTACGGTATGAGATAGCTTAAGAGGGATATCATAGTCATCTAAACATTGAACAATATTACGATTAAGTCCATTAGAATGTGGCTCAAGTTCTAAAACCATCTTTACATTTGCACCATCTAGAGTCATACGACGGGCCATAATTAAACCAATATCGCCTGAACCTAAGATCACAACTTCTTTACCGACAGGATGACCTTCAATGTTCACTAAACGTTGAGCAGTTCCTGCCATATAAATTCCTGCAGGACGTGTTCCTGGTATTTGAATCATAAAGCGTGTTCTTTCACGTGATCCCATCGCTAAAACTACTGTTTTAGTTTCTAGAATCTGATAGCCGTATTCTTTGGAAACAACATGGACTTTCTTAATTGGTCCTTCTGCTTCAATTTCAAGAACCATTGAATTGAGTTGATATGGAACTTTTAATTCATTTATCTTGTCAATGTAACGTTGAGCATATTCAGGACCAGTTAATTCCTCTCTAAAGGTATGTAGTCCAAAACCATTATGAATACATTGATTTAAGATTCCTCCCAATTCCATATCTCTTTCGACGACTAAGATATTAGTAAGTCCTTGTTCTAGCATTTCTTGTGCTGCCGCAAGTCCTGCTGGTCCTCCACCTATGATTAAACTATCTAACATCTTTTTTATCCTCCCACAATACATTACTTCCTGTTTCTTCCAACAGAATCTCTTGATAATCTACACCTAATTCACGATGTAGTATCTCCATGATTTTTGGTTGACAAAAGCCTCCTTGACATCTTCCCATACCTGCACGTGTACGACGCTTAATCCCATCAATTGTGGTCGCACCGATAGGTCGATGGATGGCATCTACAATTTCGCCTTCTGTGACAATTTCACAGCGGCAAATTACATTACCATAGGCTGGATTTTCTTTGACTAACTTTTGTTTATCTTCAACAGATAGTTCAGAAAAATCGACAATGCCTTTTCGTTTTGGATTATAGTCTTCTTTTTTCACTAAGGAATGCTTTTCTTTGATTAATTCAACGACATATTCAGCAATCGCTGGTGCTGCCGCAATACCTGGTGATTGAATACCAATCGCATGATATAAACCTTCATGATTTTTATCTTCTTCGATCACAAAATCGTTATTCGAATGAACTTCTACTGGACGTAATCCCGTAAAGATACGAATGATGTTTTCTCTTTTTAATCCTGGAACTAAACGTGAAGCAGATTCAAATAATTCTGTTGCTTCATCTTTAGTAAATCTTGTCGCCTCTTTATCTTGCATGACTGTTGCTGTTGAACCTAAGATAATATTACCTGCACAAGCTGGTATGGCCGCCATCCCTTTAGTTGCTTGACCAGGGACTGGAAACAATGTCGCATTAAGCTCAAAACCAACAGCTTTTTCAATAATAGCCAAAGTACCATGACGTTCAATAATTTCATAGTCATGACTTCCTGCCATTTTAGCAACATGGTCACCATAAACACCTGCACAGTTTATTACAAATCGTGCTTCATAAATCTCATCTTTAGTTACGACTTGGTAGATATCATTTTTCTTAATAATATCGACCACTGGTGTATTGACTTTCACTTGTGCTCCATTAGCAATCGCATTTTCAGCACACGCATAGGCCACTTCATAAGGATCTGTGATTCCTGCTGAGGGTGCATAGAGTGCAATCGTCGCTTCTGGATTAACGTTGGGTTCAATTTCTCTTAATTCTTGTTGACAGACAAGTCTTAATCCAGGGACATTGTTAGCTTGCCCGTTGGCTAATAGTTTCTCTAAGGTTTTGGCTTCTTCATCATTGAAACCGACCGTTAAAGTACCTTTATTTTCATATGGAAAATCCAAATCTTTAGCAAGTTGGGAGTACATAGCTGCACCAATTGGGTTGAGTTTAGCCTTTAATGTGCCATGGCTTGCATCGTATCCTGAGTGTACCACCCCACCATTTCCTTTGGTTACACCAGATCCAATATCTCGGTTTTTTTCTAACAACAGTGACTTCAATTGGTATTGTGAAAGAACACGTAACACGTTAGTTCCTACGATACCGCCACCGATAACTATTACATCAAATTGATTCATCATGTACTCCTTTTCTTTACTCTTTAATAATCTAGTTTTTTATTTGGATCTAACCAACCTCTACTGAAGGCAACGGCGCGTTTCCATCCAGCATAGAGTTCTTCTCTTGTTTCTTCATCCATTTGTGGTGTGAAACGTTTGTCACATTTCCAAATAGCTTTGAGTTCATCTGTACTCTTCCAAACACCAACACCAAGTCCTGCCATATAGGCTGCACCTAATGACGTGGTTTCAATATCTGTAGGTCTTTCAACTACACAGTTAAGTATATCTGCTTGGAATTGAAGTAAATAATTGTTTACAGTCGCTCCACCATCAACCTTAAGAACTTTAAGTTTAACGCCAGATTCTTTTTCAATTTCATCAATTAAATCACGTGTTTGATAAGCGATAGATTCCAAGGTAGCTCTTGCGATATGAGCATCTGTGACACCGGCAGTTAAACCAATAATCATGCCTCGAGCATCCATATCCCAATGTGGTGCCGCAAGACCACTAAATGCTGGAACAAAATAAACTCCCATGGTATCTTCTACTGACTTAGCCATTTCTTCTGATTCTGCCGCATTATTAATAATGTGAACTTTGTCTCTTAACCATTGGACTGCAGATCCTGTTGTTAGGATTGAAGCACCCATACAGTAAGAAATTTCATCGTCCATTTCCCATGCAAGAGATAATAGACCTTTATCTGATTGAATTGGATTGTTACCAATGTACATCATAGGAACGTTGGATGTTCCATAAGTATTTTTTGCATCCCCATCATCAAAGCAAGCTTGTCCAAAGAGAGCAGCGTGTTGGTCACCTGCGACTCCTGTAATCTTAATAGGTGCACCATAGATAGAAGCATCTGTGTCACCAAAATATCCGACTGAAGGTTTAACTACTGGCAAAATGCCTTCTGGTACTCCAACATATTCTAATAAGTCTTTGTCCCATTCACCTTTTTTAACATTGAATAACATTGTTCTTGAGGCATTTGAGTAGTCTGTCGCATGTACTTTTTTGTTCGTCAAGTTGTAAATTAACCATGTATCGATGGTTCCAAAGAGTAATTCGCCCTTATCTGCTCTTTCTTTAAGCCCTTCAACATTTTCAAACAACCAACGAATCTTGGAAGCTGAATAAGTAGCATCGATAACTAAGCCCGTTTTTTCATTAACCATAGGTGAGCGTGTATCAGCAATTAAATCTTTACAAATATCCGCTGTTCTACGGCATCCCCAAACAATCGCATTGTGGACAGGAACACCTGTTTCCTTATCCCAAATTACTGTTGTTTCTCGTTGATTGGTAATTCCTACCGCGTCAACATCCTCAGCTTTAACACCTGCTTTTTTTAATGCGGTTTTGGAAGTAGTGATAACTGTGTTAACAATATCCATTGGATCTTGTTCCCACCATCCTGGTTTTGGATAATACTGTTCAAATTCTTGTTGTTCTAAAGCAATTTTTTCACCTTTTTCATTGTAAACTGTTGCTCTTGAACTTGTGGTTCCTTGGTCTAATACTAAAATATAAGCCATATTTTTTCCTTTCTTCGCTGTAAGCGTTTTCTGTTTCAATCGTATCAAAAATCATTTTGATTGACAAGACAATTATTGTTCATTTTTATCATTTATTATTTATTTTTGTTGTTTGTAATAAAAACGATAATTTGATTTGATAATAAAAATAAACATGTGAATAAAACAATTCATACTAATTCATTAATTACAAGACGATATAAAAAAAGACCCATATTTAATATGAGTCATTTTCTAATAATACATTATGATAGACCTGTTGGACATCGTCTACTTCTTCTTAAAGACTTAATAGTTTTTCAAAGGTTGCTTTATCTTCTTCATTTAGAGTGCTTTCTGTTTGTGGTACCCAGCGTACTTCATTCATTAGGTATTCTATTTCTTCACCTAAGAGTTCATCTAGGACTTCACGAGCATTGTGGAAATGGTTTGGATCTACACTTAATTCAATGTACTCTCCATCTTTTTCGATATCGATGACATCAACATCTTTTTCCATCATCTTCTCTAACAATATGTCTCCGTTGTCAAATTGAAATACAAAGATACCTAATTGATCATACATAAATAATACCGCACCACTGCTGGCTAACTTAGCATGCGCTTTATTAAAGGCTGCTCTTATGTCCGCAATCGTACGATTGGCATTATCTGTTAAACAGTCAATTATTAAGGTTGAGTCTGCTGGTCCAAACCCTTCATAGCGAGCTTCTTTATAATCTTCTCCTGTACCCCCTATTGCCTTTTTAATCGCATTATCAATGACGTGGGCAGGTACTTGATTTGATTTGGCTTCAGCTATTTTTCTTTTTAAAGCTGGATTCATTTCAGGATCTGGTATCCCTGCTTTAGCTACTAAATATAGTTCTTTTCCATATCGAGAGTAAATTTTTGATTTCGCAGCTGCCGTCTTCTGCATGGACGCTTGTCTTACTTCAAAATGTCTTCCCATACATCTAATCCTTTCTTTTGCACAAAGTATTATATCATTTTTAGTCACTTTGTGAAGGGTACTTCACAACTAACCATTGAATGAATATCATTAATATCACACCAAGACCAAACATAACCAATGAGCTTATCCATTGTGTAGAAACTGGAACCCCTGGAAAAATAGTTCCAACTGACCCTAAAACAAATCCTAGAATCATTAGATAGGTAGGAGTTGTATGATGTTGTAATAAATACTCTAAGAGTTTAGTTGTTAATAATAACCCTAAAAGAATGCCTATAATTAAAGGGACGATATATCTTAGATCAAAAGTTGAGAATGCTTGAAGTGTATCATCATACATTCCTAAGGATAAAAGTAAAAATGAAGTTGAAATACCAGGTAAGATAAGTGCTACCGCAATAACAACACCTGAGACTATCACAAGCGCTAAATATTGAATACCTGAAACATGACCATTAATTAGTTGGTCTGTATTAAAGAAAGTAGTCAATACCGCAATAATAAGACCTACACTAAAATACAAAAGATAACTAATCTTAAACTGCTTCCAATTTATTTTAGAAATAAAGGTACCAATCCCTGTTAAGACTAATCCTAAAAACAAATAGCACATGGGCATTGGATAAGAAGTTATTAAGTATTGAATTGTTGAAGAAAAGAAAATAATGCCAATTAGTCCACCAAGTGCCAATTGAAACATCATCTTTTTATGAATGAGTTTACCGCTAATTAATTGTGACATTGCGGCAATAGTTTGATCGTAAACATTCAGTACTATCATCATAGTACCACCAGAGACTCCAGGTACTAATAAGGCAAAGGCTGTGATAATTCCCTTTAGAACATTAATCATTGACGATTCTCCCTTGTGTCGACTTTATTTTAACATGGGTTGATATCAAAAGTAAGTTCATATTAAGCAGAGAATCTTTTAAAATCAATTTTTATTGACACCATATATTGAATAAGACATAATTAGAGCATTGAAGGTGAAAGAAACATGAGTATTCTCAAGCATTTACAGTGGTTTTTCAAACAAGAAAGAAAATCATATTTTATAGGATTAATGGCCCTTTTATTAATCTCTATTTTAAGTATCATCCCTCCTCGCATTTTAGGGTGGATGATTGATGTGATGACACAAGAACAATTGACGCCTCAGCTTTTATCATTAGGAATTGGCACCTTTTTACTTATTGCGCTAATGATGTATGGACTTCGTTATGTGTGGCGTATCTTTATTTTTGGTTCATCTTTTAGTCTTGAGAATCAAATGAGAGAAACCATCTTTAAACATTTAACTCGAATGTCTTCCTCTTTCTATCAAAGAAGAAGATCAGGTGAACTAATGGCATTAGCGACCAATGATCTAAAAGCAATTCAAAATGTGGCAGGTAGAGGTATCTTACAGCTTTTTGACTCTGTTTTCTCAGGCGTAGCCGTTTTACTTGCGATGTTCTTTACAGTCCATTGGAAATTAACACTAATTGCTATAATTCCTATGCCATTTCTAATCATTGCTTCTCAGGCACTTAGTAAACAACTTCATAAAACATTTCATGTCGCTCAAGAATCGTTCTCAGATATGAACAATCGCGTCTTAGAAAACATCAATGGTATCAAGGTAACCAAAACCTTTGGTCAAGAACAAAATGAAATAAATCGTTTTAAGGACTTAGCAGATGATGTATATCAAAAGAATCTAGCAGTCACACGCTATGATGCGCTTTTTGATCCTGTCATTATTATGATAAGTACCCTTTCAATTTTTCTAAGTCTCATCGCGGGTAGTTATTTCGTTATTAATAAAGAAATGTCTACTGGAGATTTAGTAACTTTTATTAACTATATTTATCAACTTAATTGGCCTATGATGGCAATTGGTTTTATGTATAATACAATGAATCGTGGATTAGTCTCCTATGAAAGAATCACTGATTTACTTTCTGTAAAGGCTGATATTCAAAATCAAGATGATTCACTAAAACAAATCCCTTCTGGTGATATTGACTTTAAGATTGACTCATTTGTCTATCCTAATCAAGAGGAAGGTAATAATCTGACGGATGTTCATTTTCAATTACGTGCTGGTCAAACCTTAGGAATTGTTGGCAAGACCGGTTCTGGAAAGTCGACTATCATTAAATTATTGTTACGAGAATTCGATGAATACCAAGGACAAATACAATTTGGTGAGGTAGTTGCTCAAGACTATAATCTTTATGATTATCGTGATGCCTTTGGATATGTTCCCCAAGATCCTTTCTTATTTTCAATGTCCATCGCGGATAACATTCGTTTTGGTAACCCTACAGCCAGTCTAAATGATGTGAGACAAGCGGCCAAGATAGCGGATGTGGACGAAGATATTATGGGCTTTGAGTTTCAGTATGAGACTATCATTGGTGAACGTGGCGTCTCTTTATCTGGTGGACAGAAACAAAGAATTGCGATGGCACGGGCTATCTTATTAAATCCCGAATGTCTTATTTTAGATGATGCTCTTTCGGCAGTCGATGCGAAAACAGAGGAAATTATTCTTCATAATTTACGTGATGTACGAGATGATAAAACAACCATTATTATTGCTCATCGTTTCTCTGCTCTTAAACATGCCCATCATATTTTAGTATTAGAACATGGTGAAATTATAGAACAAGGAGTTCACCAACAATTACTGTCTCACAATGGTTGGTATGGACAAATTTATAACCTTCAACAGTTGAGTCAAGGAGGTGACAACCACTATGAATAATCAAAACAAACAAGAGACATTAACACGTAAAGAACAATGGAAACTATTAAAAAGATTAGTGTGGTATGTCAAAGACTTAAAATGGTTATTAATCATTTCTATTGGTTTTCTTTTAATAGCAACTATGACTGATTTAGTGAGACCTACCATCATCAAAGACATCATTGATAAGTATATTCTCTCAGGTCAAACCGACATGAAAATGATTATTATCTTGGCTTGTTACTATTTAGGTATCTCGTTAGTTAGTTCCATTTTCAGATATCTTTATGTTTATAATTTCTATGCGATTGGCAATCGTATCACCCAAACCATTCGCTATGAACTCTTTGAAAAACTTCAAGGTATGGGCATGCGTTATTTTGATAAGACTCCAGCTGGTTCAATAGTCTCTAGAGTCACCAATGATACCGATTCAATTCAAGAGATGTTAGTCTCAGTTATTTCAGTCGTATTTAGTTCTACCATCATGGTTATTTCAGTACTTATTGCGATGTTTATATTCAATAGAACATTAGCACTCATTAGTTTGTTATTTGTTCCTATCGCGGTGTTGGTAGTATTTATTTACCAAAAGAAATCAACACGTTCCTATCAAAGAGCCCGTTCTGAGCTTAGTGCTTTGAATACTAAGTTAGCTGAATCAATTGCGGGAATGGGAATTATTCAAATATTCAATCAACAGAAACGTCTCATCAATGAATTCAAAGTGACCAACGACAACTATTATGACGCAAGAATGGCTAACCTCAAACTTGATGGTCTTCTACTCTATCCAATCATCCATCTACTAACTTCTTTAACCATTGCGACCATATTGCTTTATTTTGGAATCCAATCCTTAAGTGCCACAATATCTGCAGGACTTGTGCTGATGTTTGTGGACTATGTGTATATGTTATATGATCCCCTATTTATGATCATGGACCGCTTGGCAATCTTTCAACAAGCGATTGTATCTAGTAGTCGTGTCTTCACGATTATGGATCATCAAGAAGTTGCACCTATTCAACATGATCTAAAAGAAGCCGTAGTGAGTAAAGGTAAAATAGAATTTAAGGATGTTACTTTCTCCTATGATGGTCGAAATGATGTCTTAAAAAATATATCATTTACTGTTAATCCTGGTGAAACTGTCGCATTAGTTGGACATACTGGTTCCGGTAAAAGTTCTATCATTAATGTAATGATGCGCTTCTATGAATTTTATCAAGGAGATGTTTTAATTGATGGCTACTCTGTGAAAGACTTTAACATTGATCAATTAAGAGAGACGATGAGTCTTGTTCTTCAAGATCCCTTTATTTATTATGGAACGATTAAAGACAATATTCGTTTATTAAATCAAGAAATTAGTGATGAAGAAATTATTGAAGCCTTAAAGTTTGTACAGGCAGATACCTTTATTGAAGAACTCCCTAACACCTATGATCATCAGGTGGCCGAAAGAGGTGCTTCATTCTCAAGTGGACAAAAACAGTTACTAGCCTTCGCAAGAACTTTAGTGACTAATCCTAAAATCTTAATCTTAGATGAAGCGACTGCGAATATCGATACTGAGACTGAGCACTTAATTCAAGAAAGTCTTACTCGTCTTAAAAAAGGACGGACGACAATTGCGATAGCACACCGCCTAAGTACCATCAAAGATGCTCACCAAATCCTAGTTCTTAATCAAGGCGAGATTGTAGAGCGTGGTAATCATGATGAATTGATTAAACTTGAAGGTTTATATTACCAAATGTATCAATTACAACAACTTAGCGACTAAAAAAGGCTTCAATTGAAGCCTTTTTTACTTGTCTAGTGATTCAACATATTCGATAGCTTCCAAGAAAGCATCGACTGGTTGGGCACCACTGACGAACACTTTGTTATCAATTAAGAAATGTGGTACGCCTTGTACGCCTATGTTTTGAGCATGTTGTTGATCGCTGCGTACTTGATATGCTATATCATCAGAAGTGAGTGCTTCTGTGACTTTGGTTTCATCGATACCTACACTTATTGCTAACTCGACAAGAACTTTCTCATCGCTAATATCTAAACCTTCGATAAAATGAGCGCTCATTCCTTTTTCAAAAAACTCATTACCTTTACCTAAGTTTTTAGCCATTTGAAAGACACGATGAGTCTTAAAGCTATTGACATCAATAATGGATTCAAAATCATAATTCAAACCAGCTTGAGTTGCCATTGTTTGAATGTGATCAGTACTTGCCTGAGCTTTTGTTTCAGAAATTCCTAGTGTTTTTGAAAGTTTTTGAACATACGTCCCTTCCCCTTCAATGGGTTCAAAGTTGGGATTTAACTCATAACTCATGAGTTCTATCTCTATATCTTTATTTGATTTCTTTACCGCATTTTCTAGATTTCTTTTCCCGATATAACAAAAGGGACATCTAAAATCTGACCATACTTGTATTTTCATGTTATACACCTCTTTGATAGGATAACAACTCACCATTGTTTATGCTTGTGAAATGCTCTAGGATCTAACAAGTCTCTTTTCTATCGCCGCTAATAGCACATCAATACCTATCGCCATCAACGATGTAGGTAGTGCACCAGCTAAGATAATAGAACCACCATCAGCTACATTGACCCCGCGGGTAATGATATCTCCTAGTCCTCCGGCACCAATAAAGGTACCGATAGCCGTTATTCCAATTGCTACGACTAAGGCGTTTCTTATCCCACCTAAGATCACAGAGATTGAGAGAGGTAATTCAACTTTAAAGATCATTTGAGTTTTTGTCATCCCCATACCTTTGGCGACATCTAATAAGTTTTTGTCGACATTGGTAACTGCGGTATAGGTGTTCTTAACTATTGGTAATAAGGAGTATAAGAAGACAGCTGCGACGACAGTATTTGGTCCTAAGCCTAATCCAATCATCAAAATAGATAACATGGCTAAGGAAGGTATGGTTTGAATAAGATTAGCAATGGTGATGACCCAGTTTGCTAATGTATGATGTCTTGCCAGATAAAAACCTAATGGAATCATAACCAATGCCGCAAATATCACACCATATATTGAAATGAGAAAGTGAACTACGAATTGATCGAAAACATAGCTTCCATTAATAAGATAATATTCTAGTAGTTCTTGTAACATACTTAATTGCCTCCTTCAAAGATTGCTTGGTATTGTGGCCTTTGACTCAGTGGAATAACTTCTTTATCTTCAAAATAATTGTTTTCTTCTAAGAATTCTTTGGCGATAATAGCTGCTTCGATTCGATATTCATCATGTTGACGATTCATTGTCTGCATCAAAGTTTCATCGATTGTATTTTCTAATTTCAAAACTATTTCTTCTAACTCTGGATGAGCTTCTAAGACTTGATGGGAAACGATAGCACTAGCATCATATGGTGGAAAGAGCGCTAAGTCATCTTCTAATAAGACAAGATCATAGGCATCTACCCTTCCATCTGTCGAATACCCTAAGACCACATCAACATCACCACTTTCGACTGCGGTATACACTAATCCAATCGACATGGGGAAGATATCATAAAAACTATAACCATAAATTCTTTGGAAATCCTCATATCCATCACCTTGTCGTGTAAGCCATGAGTCATCGACACCAACACTTACCTCACTAGCTAAAGCTTCTAATTCGCTGACTTTAGTAATGCCATGTTGCTGTGCAAAATCTCTTCTGACCATAAAGGCATACGTATTCGCAAAGCCATAGGTAGGAAACCATACCGCATCATATTCTTCATGATACCCTTGGACTACTTTCCAAAAAGCTTCCTCAGTATTGGTAGTTGCCTCCATCCCTAATTCACCAGTTAAAGAAGTTCCTGTGTACATAATAGATGAAAAGTTAGCATCTTGACGAGTAATTGTCTGAACTATTAACATCGTAGTTCCTAAATTATCAATTATATGAGTAGAAAGTTCTGGTTGATAATGATTTACCATTTGAACTAAAACCTCTGCCATGATACGTCTTTCGGCAGTATTACCACCTGCGACCACAATATCATCATTGCGCGCAGAACCTCCTAATCCAGGGAGTGAACAGCCCACTAACATCATTAAGAGACTTATTATCAATAATGTTTTTTTCATATTACTTCGCCTCCTTAAGAGATGTGGTCTGTGGCTTAAATCTTGTTTCCAAGCGACTCATCACCCAATCAAATAGAAGTGCTAAAAGCGATACAGGTATCGTTCCTGCTAAAATCATCGAGAAATTAAAGTTATTAAGTCCTGTAAAGATAAAGTCTCCTAAGCCACCAGCTCCAATATAGGAAGCTAAAGTCGCCCATGCGAAGACATAAACACCTGATAGACGAATCCCGGCCATCACAATAGGTGAAGCTAAGGGAAGTTGTACTTGTTTGACTATCTGACCTCTTGTCATACCCATACCTTTAGCAGCATCTAAGGTATCTTTATTGACTGCTTCCATTCCTAAAATCGTATTACGAATAATAGGTAATAATGAGTAAACAAATAATGCACTAATAGCAGGTACTTTACCTATTCCTATGAGTGGTACAAACATTGCTAGAAGTGCTAAGGAAGGAATGGTTTGTAATATAGTAGCAATGGTAATAAATAGTTGTGACAATTTCTTATTGGCACTAACTAAGATACCTAAAGGTACTGCGACTAAAATGCCGAGTCCTAATGAAAAGAGTGAAATAAAGATGTGTTCACCTATTTTGACAACTATTTCTTGTCCATAGATACTAATAAATTCAATCATCTTACTCACCTCCATTGGAGATTTCAATGGCGGCCATTACCTTTTCTTCATCGATAATTACGGTCTCTTCTTCTTCGTTTTGAGGCTCATAGTTTTTCCAATAAGCATCATAGACCGTTTTAACGATAGCGGAACGAGTGACTAAACCCTTGAGATGACCTTCACTATCTACCACCGATATATTTCGATAACCTAAATCCTTAATAAAATAGATGGCATCTCTAATTGAAGTCACATCACTGATATAAGTTACTTCTTTCATAATATCTTTAACAATTGTTTGTGGACTATGACGTGATGTTAATGTAAATAAATCGACACGACCTACCAAGACACCTTGTTCATCAACTACTAAGATGTCATCTACTCTGGTCTCTGACATCTTTTTGGCAGCTTGTTGTACGGTAATGTTTTGATTGATTTTAATTGGATCAATCATGATTTTCTCTACAGTTTCATATTCAAAAATAGCTTGAGATAAACGTTCTTCTCCAACCAATTCTTTAATATAATCATTAGTAGGATTGGTTAATATTTCTTTAGGACTACCTTGTTGAATAATTTCACCATGGCTTAAAATTACAATCTTATCTGATAAAGCAAGGGCTTCGTCCATATCGTGTGTCACAAACACAACTGTTTTATTCAAATCTTTTTGTAGTCTTTTGATGAGTTTTTGTAATGAATCTCTGGTGATGGGATCAAGTGCCCCAAAAGGTTCGTCCATTAAAATAATGTTTTGGTCGGCTGCTAAAGCACGAATGACCCCTACCCTTTGTTGCATGCCTCCAGAGAGTTCTGAAGGATAAGCGTCCAATAGTTCTAATGGTAAGTCGACACGTTGCATTAAATCTTCTGCGACAGCTCTCATTGTTTCTTCTGACCACTTGAGTAACCGTGGGACCATGACAATATTTTCATAAATTGTCATATGAGGCATGAGACCAATTTGTTGGATAACATAACCTATCTTTCGTCTTAATTCGACTTCAGGAATAGTTGAAATATCAACTTCATCTATTAAAATTGCTCCTGTGGTTGGTTTAATCATTGCATTAATCATACGCATCATTGTTGTCTTACCTGAACCTGATGTTCCTATAAAACATACAAATTCGCCTGAATCAATAGTAACATTGACTTTTTTTACAGCTTCTGTTTTTCCGTATGATTTTGAAATATTTCTAAATTCAATCATTTTTATTACACCTTCCTAACGAAAAAAACATTTTAATCATCTAAAATAAATAGATAACTAAAATATCCTCTTCAAACATTGTAACATGATTCTATGACATTACAAATTTATATGCGTATCTGTTTTTGACGACCTACACTCATTAACCATAACAAGAATACTATTTCACCTAAACTAAATACCATCATGTAAGGAATAAGGGTTAGTGTAATAAATGAATAAATCGAACCTAAGATATATCCCATTCCACAGATCATTAGTAACACAGAAACAATACGATTAATGTCTAGTGCACGATACAACAGTATAGAAATGAGAATATTATTAAGCCCTAAAAATGAGAGTGAACAAAAATAAATAACATAAAAAGATAGAACTCCTTCATAATTAGTATCTAATATGAGTATTACAACTCCTATTAATAAAACCACACTATACATCACTCTAAGAAGTCCCATAATCAAAGTGAGTTGTCGATCAATATTAAACAAATAGTGTCTTAATACAAATGATACGAGTAGATTTAATATTACTACCAAAACAAGTCCTAAGATGATAATCGATATTAGGCCTAAGGACTTTTCAATCAGTGTATTTGTCATTTGTTTATCTTTAATAATGAATAATTGTGGTAACAAATAATAAATAATGAGAAGTGATATAAGATTGAGAGTTAACAGACTCGTTGCTAGAATTAATGGATTTCTTTTATTCATCAAGAAGTACTTCCAAAGATGGTTCACCTTTAATCTTTACTTGAACTTTTAGATATAAGTATTCAGCGATTGTAAATAAGAAATAAGTGAATATGATAAGTCCAATTAGATAGAGACCATGGGGTGCTTTAGCAAAGATTGGTTTATGTTTGAGATAAAAGTAATTACCATCTACCAAAGGATTGATGATCATCACTGCCACTAAATAGACTAAAAACCAGAAATAAACTAGATTTCGATCTTTAGTTTTAATTTCCATATCATACACAATCATCCCATAGTAAGGTACAAGTAGTGTAATGACATGATTGACAAAGAAACTAATGCCAAGTGGATGAGTAATACCATAGACACGACTTGGTACTAAGAAGCTGAGCCAAGCAAAGATTCCAAAGTAACAGAGTACATTGTAAATTTTAGGATTTTTACTAACTAAAAAAATAATTCCTAATATTGAATTAATACGACTTATATGGAGTGGTAAAGATTCTGCTAAGCTAAAGTCATAGAGTACAAAATAAGAACCATAGAGTAATATTTGTTGAGCAATGCTGACAATTAGGATTACGATTGTTCCTTTGTCTCGATGTGTCTTAATCCACTCTTTGTTAGTGAACAGTAATAGTGCTAAAACCACAAGGCTTGTGATGTAAATCCAATGTTCTAAACTTAATAACGATATATATTCACCAAATTTAACCATACTTCACCTCTTTAACTCTTACAATATATCATATTTAAACTAAAAAAGAGCCACTTCAAATTAGAGGTGACTCTTATGTTAGTTTTTATCTACCAGCGATTTCCGGAATAGATTTAAGGGCATCTACCGCAACGATTTCGTGACTTGCTCGATCATATTCCCAAAGTGACATTGTATCTGTACCGATACGTTGACCATTACGATAGTCAACTCCACCAGCTAAGAGTAAGTCAATTGAATCTGATTCCATTGCTTCGATGAAGTTATTCCAATTAAGGGTATCATCACCAACACGACGTAAACCTTCGATAAATGTTGTTGCTGCAACATATCCTGATTTAGCGTGTGTAGAAACTTTAAGTTCTTCTTTTTCTGAATCAGAAAGAGTTGTTGATGCATCAATAATTCTTTCAAACTCATCATATTCTGATTGCTCATCATCATACCAACCGTTCATGTAGATTGAACCTACATTACTTTGTGCTTGGTTAACGTGGGCAACGTCAGCATTTACATAAGATGTAAAGATTGGAGCACTTACTTCATTTGAGTTAAGCGCAGGTAATAGAGCTTCAAAGAATGGTTGGTTAGAAGCGATAATGATTGTATCAACATTATCTGATT
>JAAZEF010000073.1 GCA_012512455.1 Erysipelothrix sp. | reverse complement strand
TCACACTGGGTGCTCTCGCCACTCTTGAAATTAGAACGATGTCCAATCTTACGATAATCCGCGACCACAATACGATAACCTAAGGTGTTCTCAAAAAAGAGGTTATTCACTTTCGCCTCATGAAGACTCTCGGTAGTAATACCAAACTCTGGATCGATTCCATTACAACCCATGATACAAATAGTGCTCGTCACATTAGAGATGGTATTGTTGGCAATGTCACCAACCATGGATTCCTTAGGATAGCGAATTTCACCACCCGTTAAGATAAGGGTGGTATTTTCATCTGGTTTTAAATAGATGGCATTTACATTATTAGTAATGATGGTCGTTTTAAGGTCGCCAAGATAATGCATTGAATAAAGAGCAGTCTGAGAAGAATTAAAAAAGATAACATCATAGTTATTAATATATTGGGCTGCTCTTTTAGCAATCAAGTGTCTCAGTTTAATGATCTGAGGTGGTTCATTAGAATGAATAGAAAAGTTTCTAATGGAGGCACCACCATGGAATCTTTTAACAAGGCCCATTTCTTCCATTAAAGATAGGTCTCTTCTTATGGTAGAAACTGACACATTTAAATACTCTGAGAGTTGTTCAACGGAAAGTTCTGTGTTCTCACTGAGGTAATTAATAATTTCGTCGCGCCTTTTTTGTAGGTTCTCTTGTGAATTTTTCATAATATTGTTCATCCTTATGGTTGTATTGTATAGTTTTATGACCGTTCGGTCAATACTTGTTGAACTAATATGTTGATTCAATCATAAAAATGGTCAAATAATCATATAAAGTGTTTAAAGCGCTTTTATTATGGAGTAAAATCAAAGTGTAAATACAAACCTTTAAAAAGGTAATCAAAATTAATCTGAAAGGAGATTATTGATGTCAGACGTTCATAACTTAAGCAAAGACGATTGGTTAAGAAGTTCATTTCCAGAGTGGGGTACATATCTTAACGAAGAGATTGCTAACACGGTAGTTGATCCAAACACATTCGCCATGTGGTGGATTGGTTGTATGGGACTTTGGGTAAAGAGTGAGGAACAAACTAACATTTGTTTCGACCTATGGTTTGGTACTGGTAAACAAAGCCAAGACAAAAAACATTACCATAAAGGACACCAAATGCGTAATATGTCCGGTGGTAAACTTATCCAACCTAACCTACGTGTTCAACCTGTAGTCTTAGATCCATTCTCAGATATTGCGATTCCAGATTTAGATGCGGTAATAGTCACACACTACCATGGTGACCATGTAGACAAACACTTCATGGCAGCTCTATTAAAACATGGAAAGAAAGATATTCCATTTATTGGGCCAGAAAAAGTTGTTGAGAAATGGTTAAGTTGGGGTGTTCCAGCCGATCGTTGTATTACTGTAAAACCTGGAGATAAAATTCAGGTCAAAGATATTACAGTACACGCAGTAGATTCATTCGACAGAACTTGCTTAGTCACACAAGACGAATATGAAGATGTACGTGGAAAACTCATTGACTTCGATGCGGATATGGCATCCAAAGCAGTGAACTATGTTGTAGAAACAAAAGCAGGAACTTTATATCATGCGGGAGATTCACACTACTCAGTGCGCTTTGTCAAACATGGTAAAGACTTTGATATCGACGTAGCCGTTGGTGCATTTGGTGAAAACCCACCAGCAGTTGCTGATAAGTTATCCAGTGTAGACATCCTAAGAATGGGTGAAGCACTCAATACCAATGTTGTCATTCCAATTCACCATGACATTTGGAGCAACATGATGGCCGATACTAAAGAAATCTTGGTCCTCTATGAGATGAGAAAGTATCGTCTAGACTATAAGTTTAAGCCGTTTATTTGGGAAGTGGGCGGTAAGTTTGTCTGGCCACTTGATAAAGATAAGAGAGAATATCATCACCGTCGTGGATTCGAAGATGCGTTCGCTGAAGAGCCAAACGTACCTTACAAAGTAATCCTGTAATCATGTTATTAGAAAAAATTATCGACGGAGGCCTCTATCAATTTATTGATACAGAGGTTACCTCATGGGAAGAGGCTATTAAAATAAGCTGTGAACCCTTAGTAAGAGAAGGAATTGTTGATGAGACATATGCTCAACAATTAATTGACCAAGTCAATGAACACGGACCTTACATTGTGTTATTGCCAAATTTAGCAATGCCACACACGAGTCAAAATGCTCAAGGGGTCACAGACACAGCTATTGCCTTTACACGTTTCAAAAAACCAGTGTCATTCACTCCGGGTGATGAGACAAAAGATGCTCAAGTCTTCTTTACTCTAGCAGCAGCAAATGAGACAAAGCACCTTGAGAATATGGCCGGATTATTTGAAATGTTATCAGAGGAAGATACACTGTCACAAGTTATGGAGGCACAAAATTTAGGGGACCTTCAAAATATTGTGGCAACACTCAAGAAACACCTAATTTAGGGGAGGAGGAATTACAATGAGTGGAGTTTTTGAACAAGTAATTCAAATACTTGTTGAAGAAATCCTAAAGCAACCATACTTTATTATTGGTATCACAGTTGCGGTAGGTTATATCATTTTACGTAAAAAATGGTATGAAGTTTTATCCGGATTTATCAGAGCAGTCGTAGGTTATATGATCCTACAAGTAGGTTCTGGAGGTCTTGGTGGTATTGCCAGTCCATTTATTAATGGTCTACAAAGTTTAGGTTCAGGCCTACACACTACCGTTCTACTCGATACATACATGACACAAGCAACCATTGAACAATGGGTCGGTGGGCTAGTCAGTGCCGTATATATCGTCCTCATTAGTGCATTCATCATGAATATCTTACTCGTAAGACTTTCTAAGATCACTAAAATGCGTGCCGTATTTACAACAGGTCACGTACAAATGCAACAAGCGTTCCTTGGATTCTACATCATCGCATGGGGATTCCATATCGTATTTCCAACCACAACTATTCCAACATATGTTTATGTAGTTGCGGGACTTATCCTAGGTCTATACTGGGCAGTTGGTGGTAACTTAACACTTAAACCAGCTCAAGAACTTACTGATGGCGCAGGCTTTGCGATTGCCCACCAACAAATGTTCTCAATTGCAGTACTAGACATTATTGGAACTAAAGCTCAAAAGAGTGGTAAGAAAATCAAGAAACTAGAAAACATGAAATTCCCTGGTTGGTTATCGATCTTCAATGACTCGATGGTCGCCACAACCTTCATTATGACTCTATTCTTTGGTACTATCGCTCTAATCGTACAGATTGCCAATCCAGAATATTGGATCAGTGTAACTCCAGTATTGGATAAGATTTCTGGTTATCAACAAAATACATTCTTCTATGTATTCAAATTAATCTTCCAATTCGCAGTGTATCTAGCAGTTCTACAATTAGGTGTTAGAACCTTCGTTACAGAATTAACTCAAGCGTTCCAAGGTATTTCAGAGAAATTACTACCTAACGCTGTACCAGCAGTTGACTGTGCCGTTGCCTATGGTTTCGGTTCACAAAACGCGGTAACCTTCGGATTTATCGCAGGTGCTCTAGGTCAAATAGTAGCCACAGGAATTCTATTGGCTACAGGTGGCTTCAATATGGGTATCCTAGTTGTTACAATGTTCGTTCCAATCTTCTTTGATAACGCAACGATCGGTGTCTTCGCCAATACTAAACTTGGTGTTGTCGGAACCTTCGTCGCTCCATTTATCAATGGTGTCCTACAAATTGTTCTCTCAGCATTCTGGGCTAATACTTATGGCCTCACATCAGGATTAATTGATGGTGTTGCTGAAGGTGCAGGAGCATGGATGGCAATGAATGACTGGATCACAATTTGGCCAGTATTCGGACTAATTATCCGTTACTTACCAGTTGTAGGTGCTGGACTTGTTATTGTAATTCTAATTGCAATTCCTCAAATTCAATACTACTTCGGTCATAAAAAAGAAGACCGTGAAGACTACTGGTTACAAGTTAATGATTGGGAAGCGTACAAAGCTAAACACATTACTCCATATGTAGTCGCTGAGTAAAAAAATAGGTTTAGTAACAGACTCTTTCTAACATTTGAAAGAGTTTGTTGCTATAATTGATATAAAGAAAAAAGGAGAAATAATATGATTAAAGTTTTATGTGCATGCGCATCAGGTGCAGGTTCATCACTACTCATGGAAATGTCCACAAAGAAAGCTCTTAAGAGTTTAGGAGTAGATGACTCACAAATGGAAGTTAAACACTGCCCACTAGGAGAAGCTAAAGGACAATATCGTAACTATGATGCCTTAATCGTTGGTAAAAACTTTGCTGAAAGTCCAGACTTCCAACAAATTGCTGCCACCGGTTTTCCAGTATTAGGTGTTAAAAACGTAATGAGTGCCCCTGAGATTGCTGCCGCAATTAAAGATTCAGGTGTCTTAGAGAAGTAAATATATATCTATACATACATTTATTAATTTTAGATTTACAAATTAAGTAAAGCTTTGAATGTTCATCGTCGAGGTTTTTTCCTTGGCGACTAAAAGTGGGGAATTCTATGAAAAAACTATTAAAAAATTCAGTCTTTAGAATACTAATCACCATCGCCGGAACGATTAGTTTATTCATCTTTCTTTTCACATACATTATTCCAAACACATTAAGTAGCCCATTATCCATGGGTATTACCATTGTGATGTTTGTTGGCTTTGCGATAATCTTTGTCGTCACCATGATCTGTGAACTCTTTTATGATGAATCGACTAAAGCTCTTGTCATCGATGTGAATTTAGAAAAAGCCCACACTTGGATCTTGAGAATGAAAAAACTGGACATTCTAGGTTGGTACAAAGATCGCTATCTCGTCTTCATGACCATCTATTATCATGATGTCGATGATCTTGATGCTCTGGAATCACTCTTGACTCATAAGACTTTCCAAAGTAATCACAGTATGAAATTAGTTCATAACTACAATCAGTTTTATCTAAATATGAAACGAAATAATCTAGAGAAAGCTAATGAATACTATAGCTTGGTTAAACAAGTCTATAAAGATAGCGAACTGGTCAAAAGAGAAAAGATTGCCTTAGTCTATCCCTATGGCTTAATTAAGGCGGAGAAGAACATTGCTCATGGAAATTATCGCCAGGCACTTAATGATTTAAAAACGGTCAACTTTCGATTATTAAATGAAAGAGAGAAGGCCAAATTAAATTATCTAAAGTATCAAGCTTTATATCTAGCGGGCAATAAAATTTAAGCACAAGAGAATTTATCACTAGCTCAAAAGGGCTATCCACAAGCACAATTTATTAAAAAGATAGGAGACAATTAATGAGTTATCTAAAACTTAAACAACGTGTCTTAGAAGCTAATTTACAACTACCCAAACATGGTCTCATCACCTTTACCTGGGGTAATGTATCTGAGATTGATAGAGAGGCAGGAGTTGTTGCGATCAAGCCCAGTGGCGTCGAGTATGACGTGATGAAAGTTGATGATATCGTAATTGTCGACTTAGAAGGAAACGTAGTTGATGGCACACTAAAACCAAGTAGTGACCTATTAACTCACCTAGAACTTTACAAAGCCTTTGAAAATATTGGTGGCGTCGTTCATACCCATTCACGCTATGCGACATCATTTGCCCAAGCTGGTAAAGATATCGTAGCTTTGGGAACTACTCAAGCTGACTATTTCTATGGAGATGTTCCATGTACTAGACCTATGACTACTGAAGAAATTAAGAGTGATTATGAACTTAATACAGGTAAAGTCATTGTCGAAACCTTTAAGGAAAGAAATATTAAAGCAGACTATGTTCCAGGATGCGTCGTCTACAGTCATGGTCCCTTTACATGGGGAACTGATGCCTTTAATGCGGTTCATAATGCGGTGGTCTTAGAAGAAGTATCTCGTATGAATTTAAATGTTGAGATTCTATCACCCAACAAAAATCGCATGCAACAAGAATTGTTGGACAAACATTTCTTACGCAAACATGGCCCAGATGCCTATTATGGACAATAACATGAAAAAATATACAATTGGTTTATATGAAAAAGCAATGCCCAATGAACTTAATTGGCATCAAAAACTAACTGAAGCTAAAGAAGCTGGTTATGATAGCGTCGAAATCTCAATTGACGAAAGTGATCAGCGCTTAGAAAGACTCTATAATAAAGAATTACAAGTCGAAATAAAGAAGGCTATTTTAGAAGTAGGAATACCAATTAGAAGTATGTGTCTATCGGGACATCGTAAGTATCCATTAGGATCTCATGATGAAAAGATTAGAGAAAAATCGCTGGATATCTTTTATAGGGCAGTAGACCTTGCAGTTTACCTAGGTACCAGCATCATTCAATTGGCAGGCTATGACGTCTACTATGAAGAAGGCGATCAAGAGACTGTTAAGTGGTTTGGTACTAATCTTTTAAAGGGTGTAAATTATGCAGCGAAACGCGGAATACTATTAGGATTTGAAACCATGGAAACACCTTTTATGAATAGTGTAAGAAAAGCTATGAAATATGTGGACTTAGTTAATAGTCCCTATCTACATGTCTATCCTGACATTGGAAATATAACAAACTCAGCTCTAAGTGAAAACCATGATTTATATGAAGATATTAGAAGTGGTAAAGGCCATTTAATTGCGGCTCACTTAAAAGAGACAATACCTAATGTCTTTAGAGAAGTTGAATTTGGTGAAGGCCATGTAGACTTTGAAAAAGGAGTGAAGGCCCTTTGGGAGGAGGGTGTTCGTTTCTTTGGTTGTGAGTTTTGGTATTCTGATAAAACGGATTATCGTGAAAGATTACGTCATAACATCAAGTTTGTAAGAGAATATTTAGATAAGATGGAGGAAACAAAGTGAAATTTACCCATAAACATCTCGATGAAATGTATCGCGCCTATGCCGCCAGCATTTTAACCATCGATAATGAGACTGTCACATTAGTGGCTTCTGAGGAAAAAGGTCATCCATGTTATATGTATTCTGGAAAGAACTTTGAGAATAAAGAAGTTGTCTGGGAAGATGGTGGTGGCTGTATGTCAATCATCCAAATTCCAAATAAAACTAATGAATTTCTAGCAGTACGTGAATTCTATTTAAAAGTTACGCCATCACTATCAAAACTAGTCTGGGGTAAATACAGTAAGGACACTGGATGGGTTATAAAGGATGTCGAACACTTACCTTACTTACATCGCTTTGATATTTATACAGTGAATGGACAAAACTATGTCGTTGCCGCAACCATTGCGGATGATAAAGACCATAAAGAAGACTGGAGTCGTCCTGGTTCAATCTATGTGGCTAAATTACCAGAAGATCCAACGGTTGGTTTAGACTTTGAAAAGATTGGTACAGGCTACTTTAGAAATCATGGCTATTGTCAATTTGAGGGCAACGGATACTTTGGTAGTGATCAAGGCTTATTAAAACTAACACCACATGCTGATAAGAAGTGGGAGTTAGAAATGATTTTAGAGGGTCAAATTGGTGAGGCAGCTTTCATTGATGTTAACAATGATGGTAAAGCTGAACTCATGACAATTGAACCTTTCCATGGGGATACCATGAAGATTTATCAAGAGACAGATAATGGATATGAAGAAGTATTTAAATATCCTTATGAAGTTGACTTTGCTCATACGATTGTAGGGGATACTCTCAATGGTATAAACTGCTTTGTCGGAGGAGTGAGACGAGTAAACTGCGAACTATTCGTCATCACATATGAAGACAATGAGTACAAAGTTCAACTAGTGGATGAGGGAGCGGGTCCTAGTAAACTAATGGTTGGACATCTAGAAGATCGTGATTTCATCATTTCAGCCAATCATACTCGTAATGAGAGTGCTGTATATTTCTTAGAGAAATAAAAACGTATTAAAATCCATGAACCATCATTTCACATGATGGTTTTTCCTACTTTAAACTGTATCGTGACACAGTTTGGTATGACTAAATAAATTATATATTGTGTTGTGACAATTAACATGATAATATTTTAGTGCATGGGGTAGTAATTGTTCGTAAATTATAACCATTTAGAAACAAGCTAGACCTAGTTATACTCTTTTTGAGTGTGGCTAGGTCTTTTTGTATTTTGTAGGAGGTGACTTATGAAAATCAGTAAAATCTTGAACAACAATTTTGTGATTGTTCAAGAGGATAAAGAGATGGTTGTAATGGGTATTGGTATCGGCTTCAACAAGCGTGTAGGGGATGAGATACATGACTATGAGATTGAGAAAACATTTCATTTGTCTAACTCAGAACTTAATGATCGACTCTATGATATTTTAGTCGATGTACCATTGAATGTCTTTAAGCTATCCGAGTGTATCATTGCGAGTATCAGACTAGAGCTAGGTAAAAAGGTCAATGAAATCATCTATGTGACATTAACTGACCATATTAACTCTGCCTTATCACGATACAAAGAGGGGATTTCTATTCCTAATAACCTACTATTGGAGATTCAAAAGTTTTATCCACAGGAATATCAATTAGGATATGAGGCACTCAAGAAAATAAATGAGACACTCAATGTGGATCTCAAGGAAGATGAAGCAGGCTTTATTGCCATGCATATTGTTAACTCAACAATTAGTGATGAAGACAATATCATTGCCATGAGAATCACTGAATTGATTAAACAGATATTAGCGATTGTTAGACGATTCTTTAATCTAGAATTTGATAATCAATCAGTCTACTATTATCGCTTTGTCACTCACCTCAAGTTTTTTGGTCAACGTTTGTTTACAGAGAAGTTAACAGAGAAACCAGAAGACTTAAATGATTTAATGCCCATGCTGATTAGTAAATATCAAAAGTCTTATGAATGTAGTCAACTCATTTCTAACTTCCTAGAGAAGTCATACCATGTGAATATTAGTAATGAAGAAATAATGTATTTGACGATTCATATTCAACGAATGGTCAATGAGCACCATCAGAAAGAGAGAAACCATGAGTAAATTTTCTAAACTAGCACAAGACATTGTGCAACAAGTTGGAGGAAAGGATAATATCAGTCATTTAACACACTGTATGACAAGATTAAGATTTGATCTTAAAGATATGAGTGTCGTGAATGAAGAAGCTTTAAAGTCACATCCTCAAGTTATTAGTACGGCCCATGCGGCAGGTAAGCTACAAGTTATTATTGGTAATTCAGTCGCAGATGTCTATGATGAAATTAAAAACGAATTAGGTAATATTAATCAAAATTCATCACCTAATGATACTAAAGAAGGTATCATCACCAAGTTAACCAATACGATTACTAAAATCATTACTCCAACCTTAGGAGTCTTAGTAGCAGCTGGTTTATTAAAAGGTTTATTAGCCTTACTATCAGCGCTACAAGTCTTAAGTGCCACTTCAGGAACCTATGTGATCTTGAATGCTTTAGGGGATGCGTTATTCTATTTCTTCCCTATTATCCTAGGATACACCAGTGCTGAAACCTTTGGTGTCAATAAGTTTGTAGGTATGGTCCTAGGGGGTACTCTTATTTATCCTGGAGTCATGGAAAGTATGATGTCAGGTGATGTCATAGTTAGTATCTTTACTAATACCGCTTTTCAAATGGATGCCTTTACTACCTTTGGAGGAATTCCAGTATTCTTTCCTCAAGCAGGTTATGCCTCTACTGTTATACCAATTATCTTAATCACTTACTTTGCTTCTTATGTTGAGAAAGCACTCAAGAGAGTGATTCCAGATATCGTGGGCTTTGCTTTTGTACCATTCTTAACTCTACTCATCTGTTCACCCATTGCCTTTTTGGTAATTGGTCCAATTGCTAACTTTGCCTCCAGCATTATTGGATGGATCACTGCTTCAATGTTAGATATTTCTCCAGTCTTGGCAGCTATTGTTGTCGCTATGATTTATCAACCACTAGTCATCTTTGGTTTACACTGGCCACTGATCACTATCGCGATTACTAACTTTACAACCATTGGCTATGACTTCCTATGGCCTATGATGTTTACAGCATCCTTTGCTCAAACGGCAGTAGTTATGGCAGTAGGTCTAAGAACTAAGAACAAGAATACTAAGGCCATGACTTTACCAGCAATTATTTCAGGTCTCATGTGTATCATTGAACCAGCTATTTATGGTTTCTCACTTCCTGATAAGAAGCGCTTCCTCTTTAGTTGTATTGGTGGGGCAGCAGGTGGTGTTATTATTACCGTCTTTAATGCTGTTCAATATAATCTAGGGATTGGATTACTAGGTTTTTCAGGGTTTATTGCTCCTGATGGTAGTATGCGTAATGTGATCATTGCCGCTATTGGAACAGTAGTCACGATGGTTATTGCTTTTGTCTTAACTTACATCACCTTTAGTGAGACTGAAACTACTATTGAAGAAACTACTACTCACCTAACAATTAGTACTCCTGTTTCTGGTCAACAAATTGACATTACAGAAGTAGAGGATAAAACATTTAGTAGCGAGGTCCTGGGTAAGAGCATTGCGATAAAACCTGATGAGGGTAAAGTGGTCGCACCTTTTGATGGCACAATTGTCTCTCTATTTCCCACAGGTCATGCGATTGGATTAAGAAGTGACTTGGGTGATGAACTAATGATTCATGTAGGTATTGATACCGTCAATCTTGAAGGTGAATACTTTACTAAATACAAGGCACAGGGCGATGTTATTGTTAAGGGTGAGGTCATTGTTGAGTTTGATATCAAAGCTATTGAAGAAAAGGGCTATAATACGACAACCATCGTGACATTACTTAATAGTGAGAGGTATCAAAGCATTCATAAAAAAGAGACACCAATCCTATCATCCAATGATGTTATCTTAGAAGTCTCTTAAGATGTTAACAATAGATCCACAGCGTATCTTAGGTCTAATCCAAGGGTGTGCCTTAGGTGATGCCTTTGGAATGCCAACTGAAATGTTCACTCAAGAATACATCAGAAATCATATTGGAAAAGTAGAAACCTTAATGCCATCTTTTACAGAGAGTGTTATCTCAAAGAATAGACCAGCAGGTTCTATTACCGATGATACGATGAATACTCTCATGATGATGGAAATGATTAATGAGTCTAGTAACAAAATTGATGTAGATAGCTATCTTAATAAATTGATTGAATGGAGTGAACATTCTCCAATAGCTGACTTTGTGACAGGACCTAGTACTTCTAGAGCACTAGAGGCCATATCACAGGGAGTTTCCATTGAAGAAACGGGCATCATGGGAACGACCAATGGGGCAGCCATGAAGATTGCTCCAATAGGCATTATTTATGATTATAAAAATCTTCCCCAATTAATAAAGGGAGTCTCTCAAATTTGTAAACCGACACATAATACGTCGATTGCAATTCAGGGAGCAGCTATCATTGCCACCATCTCAAGTTATTTCTTGCGTGGTGGTGATGATTGGCAGGTTGTTTGGCAACTCGCAAATGATTCAGCAGATCTAGCGAAAAGTTATGGCAACCCTTTACCATGCGCATCGATTCAACATCGTCTAAAACTGGCCAAAGACATTGTGGAGACAAGTACCTTAGATGAAGCACTAACACGTTTATATACAGAGGTGGGGACTGGGCTAGAAACCATCGAATGTGTACCAAGTGCTTTAGCTATTGCGTATCTTAGTCAGGGCAATCCACTCTTGTCTGCTCAGTTATCTGCTAGTATTGGTGGTGACACAGATACTCTTGGAGCAATCTCTTCGAGTCTTTGTGGAGCGAAGCACCCCAATCTAATTCCAGCAGATCTCATTTCAATAATAGAGGATGTTAATCAAATAGATTTGACACACTATGTAAAAACACAGCTAACATAAACAAAAGAACAAGTATGAACGCAAACTCATACTTGTTCTTTTTACTTTAGACGTAAAATTAGGACAACGAAGGAACAATATTTAGTAAACAGAATAGCATGCTACTCTATATTGTTAGTGTACCAATTATCAATAAGATCTGTATATGATTCTATAATTGCCTTAAACTCTCTTTGCATGTTAATGATGCTTTCGCTCAATGTTTCCTGTGTTGAATAATCAAATTCGATGACATTACTTATTTCATTTATTGTAGAAGATAAGCCAAGAAATCTTGCTGCTTCTTCTCTTCTCACTTTTGGTGATTTTCCTTCTACATCGATTCTTATGACGACAGACTCTGGTAAATATAGCCCACTTTTAATATAGAGTTCAAAGTGTATGTCAATATCTTGCTTCCAAACTTTCTTATAAAATTGCAAATAATTCAAACTAGCAATAAATTTGGAAAACTCCCATTCATCGCTATAGTTTACTAACAAATGTATTTCATTTTGCAAGTGTGCCATCATATTAACTCTTTCGATCTTGCCTGCTTTTATAATTGCATCAACTTTATCTTGATGTTTACTGATAAAGGCAGTCCATTCATTGTAACTATAATCATTATTTTTGCTCATTAAATTCTCCTCCAAGTGTATTATAAAATCTTGTAACAAAAAAGAATATCTCAAATTATTAATAAAATTTACTTTAACTTTCTTTAGAATTGAAGCCAATTCATCATAGGTTAAATCAAGAAATCCATGAGTTGCGTGTGAGTTATTACTAAACGGTTTGAGAAATACCAATAATATGTTTCTATCCTCAGCTATTTCAACAATATTTTTTTTATAATCTTCTAATTGGTTTTGCTGCTTTCCTGAATCTACTTTGTTCTCAATTCCTATTAAAAATTGATCACTTTCAATTAAAAAATCGATTCGTCTTCCATCATAAAAAGTATATTCTCTAATGACATTAAAATCGGAGACTGATTCTTCAAACTGAAAATGTTCAAATATTAATTCTAATATTTGGATATCTTTCTCTATTAGATAGGCTAACCAATCAGAAATAAAATTTTCATCACGAACCTTATTAAATATTAAGGCAATCGTATCCGTTTTTGGAATCGGATTAATTGTTGGTATATCATCAAACATTTTATCCATAGCATCTAAAGATAAAAAACTAATTTCTAATTCTTTATTATTGTTAGTTGATGGAATTTCATTAATCATTTTGATGTATTTTTCCATAAAATGTCCTTTCCCAATTTAAGATTACTATTGAATATTTGTTGACCAATCATGTAATTA
>JAAZEF010000072.1 GCA_012512455.1 Erysipelothrix sp. | reverse complement strand
TTATAAGCTTATTCTGTGTGCTATTAGTTGGATGTCAAGTTTCAATTAAACTTGATGGAACTACTTATGCTTCTAATGCGTTACCTGGTGGCTCAATAAAGTTTTTAGATGATGAGAATTGTTCATTAGTTTCGGAAACAGTGAGTTCTTTGATTGTTCTTTGTACCTATGAAGTAGAATTAGACCAATTGACTGTATCAATTGATGATATTGATAAAGATCATAACGAAGTTGGGACTGTCACAAAGTTAAATTTTGAGGTAGTCAAAGAATCGTTAATATTAAAAGGTATAGAGCCAATGAGTGATTATGATTCAACGCCAAAGTGGGAAGTTGACATGGAGTTTATACTTCAGAAATAGATTAAAAAAGATGATTGTTGAGAATCATCTTTTTGATAGGTTATTAGTTTTCGGCAAAGTTATCGAAGTAGCCTTGGATATAGACAATAGGAGTACCCTTATCACCAGAACCAGAGGTTAAATCAGCAAGTGAGCCTAAGAGGTCTGTGATCTGACGAGGGGTCGTACCCACCGCCGCATCGCTATCATCCTTGACTTCTTTACGCTTTAATCGATCCTTAATAACTTGTTGTTGTTGGGATTCAGAAAGGTGTGAATATTCGTTATCAGCTAAGTATTTAAGTTTTAACTCATGAGGTGTACCCTTAAGACCAGGTGTATAAGCGGGAGAGACCACAGGATCTGCCAGTTCCCAAATACGACCCACAGGATCTTTGAACGCTCCATCCCCATAAATCATGACCTCAACCTTTTTATTAGTAAGTTCATAGATTCTTTGAGCAAGTTTATCAACGAGTGGTTGAGAATCTCTAGGGAATAATTTAATAGAGGTATCACTCGCTTTATTAGAACCAAGTAAACCATACTCTGGATTGTAACCATGTTGGTCTGTGGGTTTACACAAGATATCATCTAGTCCTAAGATAAGTTCTCCACCATGTTTAATGAGGAGTTGTTTAGATTGATTGCGAGTATGAATATCACTAGTTAACACTACTTTAGTATGATTAAGGATTTCTCTGACATCATTCGCAAAGACAAACTTACAAGTAGCGCCTTCCTCTTCTACAATCTGTTTATAAAATGAGATATAATCCATGCCAGTAAATTGGTGTTTTGATTTACCAAAAGTGTTAAGGAATTGTTCTTCATTTAAGACATCTTGCCAAGGATTCACATTAGCATCAAATAACATATCCGCATTAAATAAATGGTTACCCACTTCATCAGCTGGATAAGAGAGCTGAATAATGACTTCATCAACCGCTCTCGCAAAACCTCTTAATAAAGATGAAAATCTATTTCTAGAAAGGATAGGAAATGTTATTCCAAGAGTTTTATGTCCCTTTAATTGTGACTTAAGGTCATTGGTAATATCATCAATAGAGGCATAATTACCCTGTGTTCTCGCCACAATGGACTCCGTTATCGCAAGGACATCTCTATCCTTAATCTCAAAGTTACCCTGTTTCGACGCTTCAATTAATATCTGAGGTAATTGTTCAACTAAGTCATCATGTTCATGAAAAATAGGTGTTCTCAAACCTCTCACAATGGTTCCAATAGCTCGACTCATATAAATCATCCTTTCAATGCAGTCATACTTTATCATAATTGATTCTCATTGTCATTGTTAAACTATGTTAAAATATAACTTACAGAATAAGGAAGTGATGTTGTGTCATTAACAGATACTATTGTAGCCATAAGTACAGCACTCGATGAAGCCGCTATCTCCATCGTTAGGATGTCAGGAAGTGAAGCAGTAGAAATCGCAAATAAGGTGTTCTCCAAGGATTTGACAGATGTTAAATCATTTAGTGCTCACTATGGACAAATAAAAGATCCATTAGAAGATGTTGTTTTAGATGAGGTCATTGTCAATGTTTTCAAAGCGCCCAAAACATATACCTGTGAAGACATTGTAGAAATAAACTGTCACGGGGGAATTGTCGTCACCAAACAAATTTTGACACTACTCTTATCACAAGGTGCCCGAATGGCAGAGCCTGGTGAATTTACACAACGAGCTTTTTTAAATGGACGAATCGACTTAGCCCAAGCAGAAGCAACTCTAGACATTATTGAAGCCCCCAGTGAACACGCCAGTCAATTCGCAGCTATGGGGATTGCGGGGTCAGTTAAGAGATTAATTGAACCACTAACTAGTAAGATGATGGACGTCATCGCTCACATTGAAACCAATATTGATTATCCAGAATATACAGATATTGAACAATTAACTCATGAACAAGTCTTACCCTTGAGTTATGAAATTAAAGATGAAATGGAAGTCATCTTAAAACGAGCACAAACTGGTCAAATTGTTAAAGAAGGATTAAAGACTGTTATCTTAGGAAAACCCAATGTCGGTAAATCTTCTTTATTAAATGCCTTATTAGAAGAAGATAAAGCTATTGTGACCGATATCGCAGGAACCACCAGAGACTTAGTCGAAGGATGGATCCGTTTAGAAAATGTTTCACTGCATTTAATTGATACCGCGGGACTAAGAGAAACAGAAGATGTTGTCGAAAAGATAGGAATTGATCGTACCAAAGAAGCCTTAGAAAAAGCACAACTCGCTATTGTCGTCTTAGATGCCAGCGAACAGTTAGATGAACAAGATGAAATGATACTAGACATGACCAAGGATATGGATCGCTTTGTGGTCTACAATAAGAGTGACTTAGTCGACAAGAATAATGAAATGAGTATCTCGGCTATGTTAGGTGATGTGTCAAGCTTAGTCGATGCCATCAATAAGAAGTATCAAGATACCCAAGTGGTCCTTAACAATCCAACATTGGCCAATGAGCGTCAAATTGGACTCATGAAACAAGCTTATGAATCATTATTAAGAGCCATTGAAGCAGGTGAAATGGGTATTGAACTCGATTTAGTCAATATTGACCTCACCGCTAGCTACACTCAACTCAGAAGTATTCTCTCACCCCAAGGAGAAATTAATCTCTTAGGTGAAATCTTCTCCAGATTCTGTCTAGGTAAATAAGATGAAATTAGGATGGATAGATGCCCACACTCATCTCAATAGCGATGTGTTCGTGGAAGACTTTGTTGATGTATTAAACAGAGCTTTAGAAGCACAAATTGTACGAATTAATTTAGTAGGAGTCGACCTTAAAGATACTCACCGTGCACTAAGTTTAGTAGATAAATATGAATTGTTTGATGTCTCGGTAGGATTACACCCTTCCTCATTAAAAGAATATAGTCAGGAAGTAATGGAATGGTTTGAAGAATTAGCACATGATCCACGAGTAGTATGTGTCGGTGAAATAGGACTTGACTATCATTGGCATACAGATAACATAGAAGAACAAAAGAGAGTTTTTAGAAATCAGATTCATTTAGCCAATAAAGTTGGTAAGCCTGTGATGATCCATAGTCGAAAAGCAATGAGAGACACGATCGATATCCTAAAAGAAGTAAAGCCACAATATGGCTGTGTCATGCATTGTTTCAGTGGCACTGTAGATGAGGCCTTAGAATGTATCGAATTAGGCTTTATGATCTCAATAGGAGGACCCGTCACATTTAAAAATGGCCAAGAAGCCAGAGAAGTAGTGAAGGTTGTACCCTTATCTCAATTATTAATAGAGACAGATGCTCCGTATCTAACACCTCACCCTTATCGTGGAAAGCGTAACGAATCAAGTTACATTCCTTATATAGGAGAGAAGGTCGCTGAGATCAAAGAAATTGAGGTAGTGAAGTTACAAGAAGTTTTAATAAATAATTATAAAAAGACATTTGGCCCAAAGTAGCTCTAATGTCTTTTTTGTGAGGGCTTTCAAACACTTGTTTATAAATAGTAAACTTGTAAACAATGAATGACAGAGTTATAATATAAAATGCCTTAGAGGAAGGAGGCGAAAAGTATGAAAAAAATATTAGCCATGTTGTTGGTATTGTTGGTGTTAGTCGGATGTACTACTGCTAATAACAATAACAATGAACCACAAAACAACAATGACGGTGTAGCCGCCACAACAAAAGTTGTATTCCAAGGAAATGTTTACGAAGAGACTGAAGAAGTTAGTGAAACACTTGCCTCAAATTGGAGCTATTCAGGTTCAATTAAGGAAGTTGTCGCTGACGCTGATATCGCAGGAGAACACGATGTCAATGTCTCAAACAGTTTACCAGTTGGAACAGAAATCTTTGCTGAAATTGGCAACGAAGAGAGCATTGTCATCCAAACAGGAGACAATGAATTCACAGTATTCTCTATTCAAGAGTAAAGTTAAGGAGCTATCATCAAAATTCGATAGCTCTTTTTTTGTCCTCTCAAATTGAGTATGATATATAGAGAGAAAATAGAGGTATCCTATGAAAACAGATTTACAAATAGCCCAAGAAGCCAATTTAAAACCCATCACTTCTATCGCAAATGAGTTAGGCATTAAAAATATTGAACCCTATGGAAATCATATGGCCAAAGTTGTCTGTGACACCAGTGATTTAACAGGTAAATTAGTTCTAGTCACAGCCATAACACCCACTAAAGCCGGAGAAGGTAAATCAACCACTACCGTAGGTCTTGTTGATAGTCTCAACTCAATAGGCAGCAAAGCTATAGGCGCCATGAGAGAACCCAGTATGGGTCCTGTCTTTGGAATCAAAGGTGGAGCCGCAGGGGGAGGCTATGCTCAAGTGGTCCCCATGGAAGATATTAATTTACACTTCACAGGTGATATGCACGCAATAACCAGTGCCAATAATTTAATCAGTGCCACCATCGACAATCATATTTATCATGGTAATGAATTAGAATTTGATCTAGATAATATTGTCTTTCAAAGATGTCTTGATATGAACGATCGTGCCTTAAGAAATGTCGAAGTAGGTAGTAAAAAAACAAGAAGAAATGATTCCTTCAATATCACTGTTGCCAGTGAAATCATGGCCATTCTCTGTCTCTCCAAAGATATGATGGATTTTAAGGAAAGGGTTGAAAGAATACTCTGTGGCTATGATGTAAAAGGAAAACCAATCTATTTAAGTCAATTAGGAATATCAGGAGCTGTCACTATGATAATGAAACAAGCTCTCAAACCTAATTTAGTCCAAACCTTAGAAAATAATCCCTTCTTTGTCCATGGTGGACCCTTTGCCAATATAGCTCACGGTTGTAATTCATTAATTGCCACACAACATGCCTTAAGCTTAGGGGAAGTGGTCGTTACTGAAGCAGGCTTTGGGGCAGATCTTGGGGCTGAGAAATTCTGTGACATTAAGTGTCGAGTAGGTGACTTACAACCTGATTGTGTTGTCATCGTCGCCACCATACGAGCTCTTAAACTTCATGGACAAGTTAAATTTGAAGACTTGAACCAGGAAAATGTAGAGGCACTCATCGAAGGGTGTGCCAATTTAGAAAAACATATTGATACTGTTAAAGAGTTTGGTCTACCCTATGTTGTCTGTATCAATCGCTTCTTAAGTGATACAGAAGATGAGGTCAGTGCACTAAGTAACTATTTAGAAAAGTCAGGTCATCGCTATGCTTTATCGGAAGTTTTTGAAAAAGGATCACTTGGTGGACAAGAGTTAGCCCATGAGGTTATGTCACAATTAAATGAAGCCTCAGACTTTAATTATCTTTATGAAGAGAGTGATTCATTAATGACTAAAGTGGAAAAGATTGCTCAAAAGGCCTATGGAGCAAGTTCTGTAGAGTGGAGTCCACAAGCCTTAGAACAATTAGAAAAGTTTAAACAATACGGTTGGGACAAACACTTAGTCTGTATGGCCAAGACCCCTGTCTCACTTAGTGATAATGATAAAATTAAAGGGGCACCCAAAGATTTTGTCATAACCATAAGAGAATTACGAGCTTCCTTAGGAGCAGGCTTTATTGTCGTGTTAACCGGCAATGTAATGACGATGCCAGGACTACCTAAGAAACCAGCAGCCCTAAATATGGATATTGATTCAAATGGAAAAGTGGAGGGATTATTTTGAACACTCGCTATTTAGTTACACAAGCATTTATCGCTGCACTCTATGTCGCACTACTCGCAGCCTTTAGTGGGCTCTCCTTTGGTGTCATTCAATTTAGAGTCGCGGAAGTATTATTATTGTTAGTCTTCTTCAATAAAAGACATTCGGTGGGTATCATTTTGGGAACATTGGTCGGTAACCTTATGTTTTCACCCATCGCATTAGATTGGATCTTAGGAACACTTGCTACAGGGATTGCTTTATATCTAATGATTCTTATTAAAGAGGAACTCTTAGCATTGTTGATGCCATCGATTGTAAATGGAATTATAGTCGGTCTTCAATTAACCTACTTCTATCAAGTACCCACTCCCTTAATCATGAATATCGGTTCGGTCTTCATTGGTGAGTTTGTGGTAACCTTTGTGGCAGGTGTAATATTGTTACCGATGTTAAGAAAAAACAAACCTCTGGTGACAATGTTGTCCAAATAAATGGTGACATATGTCATGTATTATTTTTGTGAATTAGGCTCAATTTGATGTTTATTATCATATGAGTAATCAATTAAAAGTAATGGAAATGAGCGGTTTTATTCCTTTAATTAAGTCATTTAAGCGCAAAACGTTGCGCTTTTTTTATGCGTTTGCTATTATGTTCAAGCTTTGCGAAAGGAGCATTTATGAAACAGATAGTCAAAGGAATCTTACCATTGATTCTAATGTTACTTGTTTTCCACTCAGAAGCAGCAACTGCACAAGAAAAAGACTTATTAGTCTTTCCTGATATGACACAAGCTGATACTTTATTGAATCAGAATCAATTTACAAATGAAACACTAGAAGAAATAGAAGTACTAGAGGCACCAGAGGATACTCTGGTCACCAAAGGACATGGGCTATGGTATCTAAGTAAAGAAGTTACACAAGCTCAAGATGGTTACATCCAAAGAACTTATCAAGTTGTCAAAGATGGCAACGATGAGGTTATCTCAAAGATTGAACTACAAGACCAACAAGTCGTTGTAGAACCAACTCAAAGAACAATTCAACAAGGAAGCGACGTTACAATCGGCGCGACCTTCTCACCACGCTTCACTCGATATGGAGCAGACTGTGGAGGCTGTACCATTAAAAGCGATGGAACCTCCGCTGCCGCATCAGGTATTCGTGTCACCACTACCGGTGTTCGTCAATTTGATGGAAGCTGGAAAAGTGGCATAACCTATCAAGGTCGCTATCTCTTTGCCTCAAGTTCTGACTTACCAATGTGTACACTTATTAGTGTCAGTAATCATAACTATTCAGGCATGGGAATCCAACAAGGGCAAACTATCTATGGTTTCATCGGAGACCGTGGCGTAGGAAGTAATCACCTCGATTTATTCGTAGGATCAGAGTATGCCCTCAACAAAGTTGCTCCAGTGGGAAACAACACACCCATTGTCACAATCACAGGTTTTGGAACCTGGACGGGAAATGGTTGTCAATTTTAAGTTTTGAAAGTCAATGTGGTCAGAAGAACTGATGATTCTTCTGGCTATTTTTATAGTATAATAGGATTATGGAAAAAATACGTGAAGTCATTGTGGTCGAAGGCCAAAACGATATTAATAAAATACAAAGTTGCCTTGATGTCGATGTCATCCAAACTCATGGGACCCATCTATCAAAAACTTTTTTAAATCACTTAAAGGTACTACAAAAAGAAAGAGGACTCATCATCATGACAGACGATGACTATCCAGGGCGCTGGATACGCACTCAAATTTCCGAAGTGGTCGGTCCCACTAAACATGCCTTCATCGATAAAAAGGATTCCAAAACAGCTAAAAAAGTCGGCATTGAACATGCCAGTTGTGAAAGTATAAAGATAGCACTATCCAATGTCATTACCTTTATGGAACCACAAGAGAGTATCAGTCGATCTTTTTTTATAGACTGTAATCTACAAGGTCACAATGATTCTGCGACTAAGCGAAAAGAATTATTAAAAAAACTAGGTTTACCCATGATGAACGCCAAACGATTATACAAAACCCTTAACATGATGAACATCAGTGAAGAAGAACTCAAAGTTTTATTGAAAGAGGAAATTAAATGAAATTTATATCCCAAGCCAGTATCACCAAATCATTATTAAAAGAATATAATTTGTTCGCTAAAAAGAGATTTGGCCAAAACTTTATTATCGATCCTTCAGTTGTCATCAAAATTGCTGAAAACTGTGGCACCTCAAAAGACACCACAGTGATCGAAGTAGGACCAGGACTTGGAGCACTCAGTGAACAACTAGCCCTACGCTCTAAAGAAGTTATTGCCTATGAGATAGATAATGACTTAGTCGAAATCTTAAAAGAGACGATAAAAGATTATGATGTTGAAGTAATCCATCAAGATTTCTTAGAAGCAGACTTAGATCTAATTAAAGATAAAGAACCCTTAGTTGTTTGTGCCAATGTGCCCTATAATATTACGACTCCCATTTTATTTAAGCTCATTGAGTCTAATTTAAACTACTCTCAAATTACTCTAATGGTTCAAAAAGAGGTCGCCTTACGCTTAAATGCGAAAGTGAGTACCAAAGAATATAATGCGCTATCGATTATGATTCAATATTTGTTTAAGACTGAAATATTATCGGTAGTTCCTAAAAATTGTTTCTATCCAGTCCCCAAAGTGGATTCAATGGTTATCTCTTTATTTCCTAGACATCAAAACTTAGTCAAAGATCAAAGTGCTTTCTTTGCCTTCTTAAGACAATGTTTTGGTCAAAGAAGAAAAACATTACACAACAATTTAAAAACCTTTTTAGATGTTAATGAATTAAGTAACTTAAAAGAGAAGAGTATTTTTGATTTATCACGTCGACCAGAAAGTTTACAACTTCATGAATTTATTGAGTTGTACCAAAGTATCTATGAGAATTAAAGCCTTCGCTAAATTAAATTTAGGACTAGCAGTCACTAATAAGCGATCCGATGGCTATCATGACCTTAAAATGGTCACCGTCCCCATCGACCTTTTTGATGTGCTCTATATTGATAAAAGAGATGATATTCAAATATCAACCAATAAATGGTATCTACCAAACAATGAGAAGAATACAATTTATCAAACCTTAATGTTATTAGAGAAAGAATGTGGTATCGATCCTAATTATCATATTAAAGTCATTAAAAATATTCCTACCCAAGCGGGTATGGGCGGAGGCAGCAGTGACAGTGGAACACTTCTCAATTATTTAGATGAGACCCTAAACTTAGGACTGTCAGTAGAGAAGAAGATAGAATTAGGACTACAAATAGGAGCCGATGTCCCTTACTTTGTGGTCAATAAACCCGCTATAGTCTCAGGTATCGGTGAAATCATTGAACCTATCCAAGTCAATTGTCCCTTTCATCTCTTTATTGTTAAACCAAGACAAGGCATCAGTACCCCAGCTTTATTTAAAGAGTTTAAGATGAAAGAAACAAGTGATAACTCATTAGATAAGTTAGTCTATGGATTATTGCATAATGATTATGAAATGGTAGTCTCAAATCTAAAGAATGATTTACTAGATGCCGCAACGCTTGTTCATCCTGAAATAAGAGATATTATTAAGGATTTATCTGACTTTGGTTTTGATGGAGTCAGTATGACAGGGGCAGGTTCCACTATCTTTGGGATAACTCAAGATGAAAACTTAGTAAGAAAAGCCGTGGTGACCTTTTTTGAGAAGTATGATTTAGTCAAGAAGACAAAGATTGTGTGAAACAACTTTCAAAGAGAGTCACATTTCGATACAATATATCTGTGGAGGAATAACTATGAAATATGCGATTGTGCTAGCTGCGGGTAAAGGAACCCGTATGAAGTCGAATCTTAACAAAGTGATGCATCATGTGGCCGGTAAGCCAATGATCGGACATTTAATAGATCAATTAGAACAAATTGATGTAGACGAGTCTTATGTGGTCGTTGGTTATCAACAAGAACACATTAAGGACTATCTTAAAGAGCGTGTCAATTACGCACTTCAAGAAGAACAATTAGGAACAGGCCATGCGGTCAAGATGGTCGACCAACTTAAAGGAAAAGCTGGTAAGACAATCCTTTTATATGGAGATGTTCCTTTAATACAAAAAGAAACAATGGAATTGTTATATGAGACAGCCAATGATTATGATATGGTCATCTTAACAGCTGACTTAGAAGATCCAGATATGTATGGACGAATCGTACGTGGCAAACAGGGAGAAGTCCAAAAGATTGTTGAATATCGTGATGCCAGTGAAAGTGAGAAACACATTCAAGAAATTAATACTGGTATTTATTGTTTCGACAATGAGCTGCTCTTTAAGTATTTAGAAGATCTCACTAATGACAACAATCAAGGTGAATACTACATTACTGATTTAGTTGAAATGTTCGCCCAAAACAATCATTCAATTAAAACAATACGAGTTAGTGATATAGATGAAGTCATGGGTATCAATGATCGAATTCAACTCGCTAAAGCATCCCATTGGCTCCAAAATCATATTAACTGTCACTGGATGAGTGAAGGAGTTACCCTCATTGATCCAAATAACACTTATATTTCAGCTGATGCTATGATTGCTCAAGATGTTATCATTTATCCTGGAGTCATGATTCGTGGCAAGAGTGTCATCGGTGAAGGTACTATTATCTATAGAGGTAGTGTCATTCAAGATAGTACAATTGGAAATGGCTGTAGAATTGAATCCTCTAAAATCATTGATTCAACGATTAAAAATGAAGTCAACATTGGACCAAATGCTCACATAAGAGCTCACAGTGTTGTCGAAGATAAGAATCGAATCGGAAACTTTGTCGAATTAAAGAATACCCATATGGGTTATGATTCACGTTGTGCTCATCTTTCCTATTTAGGAGATAGTGTTATCGGTCAACATGTTAATATAGGATGTGGAGTGGTCACCGTCAACTATGATGGGGTCAATAAACATAAGACAATCATTGGCGATGGAGCATTCATTGGTTCTAATGTGAATTTAATTGCGCCAATTACGGTCGGAAAGAATACGGTAGTCGCTGCAGGATCTACCATCAATAAAGATGTCAATGATGGAGATTTAGTCATTGAGCGCGCCAATCGTGTTGATAAAGAAGGTTATGGAATCAAATATAAAAATAAACCAAAGATAGAAAAGGGGAAACTATAAACATGAAGGATACCATTATTTTTTCGCTAAGTAGTAGCCAAGAACTGACAGAGGAGATTTGTGCACATCTTCAAATTGAACGTTCACCGGTTTCAATCATTCAGTTTTCTGATGGCGAAATTATGGTCGAACCAGAAGTATCCGTTCGAGGTAAGAATGTCTTTATTATTCAATCGACCTCACGTCCAGTCTCTGAAAACTATATGGAAGTCTTAATTGCATTAGATGCAATGAAGCGAGCATCTGCTGGAGAAGTCACAGTCGTCATGCCTTATTATGGCTATGCTAGAC
>JAAZEF010000071.1 GCA_012512455.1 Erysipelothrix sp. | reverse complement strand
TTAATTGAGTTGCGACATGTTTAGCTGCTTGTTCATTATCACCTGTGGCCATGATAGGTATAATATTGTATTTCTTGTGTGTTTTCATTAAATCTTTACTGGTGCTCTTTAATTCATCACCTAACGCAACGACTCCGAATGGTTTTTGATCTTGTAGTAAAACTGATATTGTGGCCTGTTTGGGAAGATTGATAGATAGGTCTTTATTATAAGATTTGAGACTAATGAGTTGGTATTCTTTATCTTGATAGATTCCTTTGATACCAGCTCCTGTAATGTTTTCAATTTGTTCAAAATTGAGTGGTTGGATATTTTGTTCTGTAGCGTAGTTTAAGATAGAGGTTGCGATAGGATGACTTGAACCTGCTTCAATACCAGCTAGTAGGGCTGTTAAATGTTCTTTGGAAATAGAGTTGTCTAGTGGGCTTACCTGAAGGACTTTGAAGTCACCTGTAGTAAGTGTTCCAGTCTTATCAATGACCATGTGTGTGGCCTTGGTAGCTTGTTCTAAGGCTTCTCTATTCTGTACAAGTAGGCCTCGCTGTGAGCCAAGAGAGGTACTTCGTGCAATGACTAATGGGATGGCTAAACCTAGGGCGTGGGGACAGGCAATGACGAGTACAGTGACACTATAGCGAATGGCTGTTTGTAGATCTTCGATATTGAACCAGATGATAAAGGCAATGATGGCTACTATTAGGGCAATGTAGAAGAGCCAACTCGCAACTTTATTCGCGAGGTTTTCACCGCGTGATGGACTGGCTTGGGCTGTCATAATTAAGTGTTGGACTTGGGAAATAAAGGATGCTTCTCCGGTCTGAGTGACTTTAATGAGCAAGTGACCTTCCCCATTAGTTGAACCACCAATGACTTCATCATTGACTTGTTTAAGAATGGGTTTAGATTCTCCAGTTAGTAGAGCTTCATTGATACGAGATTCTCCTGAGATAATGATACCATCGGCTGGAATGTTTTCTCCAGCAGCGACGGATAGGATATCGTTTATATGGACATCTTCTAATTTTCTTTTCTCAATAACATCATTTTCTAAGACGACAGAGACTTCTTTAGGTAATAGTTGGGCGAGACTTTCTTGAGCATCGCCTGCTTGTTGGACGGCTTTCATTTCTATCCAGTGTCCTAATAACATAATTAAGATGAGTGATGAGAATTCAAAGAAGAAATCCATCATATGTTCATTAGTTAGATAGCGTATCACAACAGCGTAAACACTATAGAGATAGGATACACTGATACCTAATGATACTAGGGCCATCATACTAGGACTTTTTTGTTTGAACTCATCAATGGCACCTTGAAAGAAAGGTTTACCTCCATAGATTAATAGAATGGTGGATAGTATTGTAACGATAATATCGGAATAAGGAAAGGTTATCTGAAATGGTAATCTAATGTCCATCATGGGTGACATCCACAGGATTAAGAGTCCAAGGGGTAATGATTTTAGAAACAGCTCCTTGAAGTCAGCATGGTGGTGATGATCGTGATGGTCATGACTTTGATGATGTTCATGATGATCGTGATGATTGTGTTCATGATGATTATGATGTGACATGGTGACACCTCCTTGATAAGTTAATTATCCCATAGTGAAAAAGGGTTTGACTATGATTATGATGTTATGAGAAATAAAAGAAACAAGGGTAAGCTTGTTTCCTTTGGCAATAATTAGGAATTATTTCTAGCATCGATAACTTCTTGAACAATTTCTGGTTTAGATGGATTATCTTCAATGTGAACTTCAATATGCTTCACATCATCACCAAGCGATAAGACAGTCATAATTAAATCCATCATGGACTCTTCATCCTCCATATCAAATACGATTTTCAAAATATCACCTCCACTGTGCTCCATTGCTTAAGATAATAACACACCTTCAAGATTAAAAAACCTAAAATCTACCACTTAAAGTTGAAATAATACCTGTTAGACCAAAAAATATGGACTAAAAATGGTTCTACGGTATGATAAACTTACGTTGTGAAGGAGCCTTTATGAAAGAATTACTATACAAGAATAAAAAAGGATTTACTCTCTATATCTTGGGATGTTTAATCACAGCACTCACAGGAGTGATGTCATCATTAGCACTTTCTATAGGCTTCAGTATTTATGAAGCTTCAAGTTCTCAAGAAATAGTACTCAGAGCCATCGGCACCATCGTGATAGGTTTATCACCTGTCTTACTACAAGTTATCTCCCGCTTTTTAAGAATAGGCTTTATGAGAGATGTTTTAATAGACGTTCGTCATCTAGCATATCAAAAAATGATGAAGACACCCATTGAACAATTCAGACAAAAGAAGGGTGATGACTATGTAGCCTTATTGGTCAATGACATCAATGTCTTCGAACAAGATTTCTTCTTATCCATCCTCAACATCGCATTTTCCTACGGTTCATTTCTAGTGGGTATTATTGTGTTGTTCATCATCAGTCCTATTATCTCATGGTTAGTCATCGGATGTTCAATACTTATCTTTATTTTAACAAAATTTTTCGAAAAACCAATGAGAGATAATGTAAAAAGAAAACAAGAAGCCAACGCTTCCTATAATGAACAAGTCTCCAATATTTTAGGCGGACTCGAAGTAATTAAGTTATACCAAGTAGAAGATCGCTTCAGAGGTCCCTTCTATGGAATCGTAAAACGATTAGAAATGATTAAACGTAAAACTAATTTATTCCAACAAAATCAATTTGTGCTCTTGGAATGGATTGCCAGTACTTTCCAGATAGCAATGTACATCTTCGCTACCGCACTCTACATTCAAGGTAATATGACCCTCTTTGGACTTATCATAGTCTTCAACTTCATGGGTAGTCTCATCTGGTCCAATGTTAATGGCGCCAGCATGATCAATCGACTCAATGGATCAATCGATATTTTCAATCGTATTACAGAAAGCCCTCATTGGGACTCTGGAAGTGAAACCTTTGAAATGACACATTCTATTGTGACAAAAGATCTCAACTTCTATTATGGTGAACATCATGTCCTAAAAGATTTGAATATCAAAATAGACAAAGGTGAGAAAGTATTAATCTATGGTCCATCAGGCACAGGAAAGACCACTCTTTTAAATTGTTTGTCTCAAAATTTAACATCCTATAGTGGTGAGATATTAATTGATAATCAAGAATTAAAGAAAATTGACTTTGAATCGCTGTTACAAGGAAGTGGATATGTACGCCAACAACACTTTATGTTCGACGCTAGTATCAAGGATAATATTATTCTCGATGAAGTTTACGACGAAGAGAGACTCTTTGACATCCTAAAACAAGTCGATTTATGGCACTGGGTGACCAGTTTAGAACAAGGTGTTAATCATAAATTATTAGCGAATGGAACGAATGTTTCCGGTGGACAAAGACAAAGAATTAGTATTGCTCGTGAGCTCTATAAGGATAAAGAAATACTCTTTGTCGATGAACCATCAGCTTCCTTAGATGATGAAACTTCAAGAGTTCTATACGATACACTTTTATCATTGGATAAAACACTCATCATGGTCTCACATCGCCACCTTAACTATCTAAGTGAGCGAATGGACCAAGTGATCAATTTAGGGGAATTAGTATGAATAAATATAAAACAGGACACAAATTAAGTTTTGTCTCAATGGTCTTCTCTATTTTCTTAAACTCTGCACTCTATGGAACCCTTACGTATTTTATAGGGACCATGGTCGACTTAGGCCTAGAGAAGAATCTATCTGAGATGTTCTCACTAAGTAAGTTATTGGTCGTCATCGCATTATTGTCATTAGTTGTAGGCTTTGTGACTTCATTTATTGAAAATGGTTGGATTAATTTAAGTATGAACCAACTTAAAAAAGACTATATTGACCAAGTTTTGGACCAAGATATTTTAGAAGTTCAAAAAGAAAAAATACCACGCTACTTTTCAAATTTAACCAATGACTTTGATCGTTATGAAACAAAATACATTAAGAGTATTCCTCAGATGATTGGGATGGGTGCACAATTTAGTATTGCCTTAGTCTTATTAAGTGTGGTCAATCCAGCTTTAGTTATTGTGCCCATTGTGATGTTAGTTATGATGTGGAATAGATCTAAAAAGAGTAGTGAGCCCATCAAAGAAAAGGAACAAGAGAAAACTGAATCATTAGAAAGTTATACACAATATATTAATGAAACGATTTTAGGCTATGAAGTTATTAAACAACACCAGATCGAAGAATCCAGAGAACAACAATTTATGGACCATGCGACGCAGGTTCAAAAGGATAATTATCAAGTGGATGTGGAAACGACCAAAGTTGAGGCCATAAACTCCTTGATGATAAATACGCTATTAGTAGTATTAGTTATTGTGGGAATGGTAGTGGCGGTCAATACAGGAGTAACATTTGGAAATATTGTGATTGTGTTCTCGGCCTTCTCCAGTGTGCTATGGCCTATTCAGCGCTTTAGTCTAGTTCTAGCTGAGATGAGAGGTGTCTCCGATGTGATTGAAAACTTTAGTCTCAAGAGTAAAGTATCAAAAAGAAATGTGGAAGTTAGTGAGTTTAATGAACTTATCTTTGATCATAATGATTTAGGCTATGATGATGAGACTATCTTAAAGGATGTTGATTTGGAAATAAGAAAAGGCGAGAAGATTTTAATTATCGGTCCTAGTGGTGCTGGTAAGAGCACTATCTTAAAAACGATACGTCAATCAATCACGCCTTGTGAAGGTATTGTAACCCTTAATGGTCATAATATTAATGATATTAAGGCTCAAAACTATTTTGAATTATTCTCAACCGTGGACCAAGTAGGATTTATCTTCAGTGGTAAACTCAAAGATAATATTACACTGTTTCAAGACATTGATGACCATAAGGTCTCCACTGTTATGAAACAAGTTGGTTTGGGTGAGTTAGATATTAATACTTCCATTCAAAATGATGGAGATAATTTATCAGGTGGACAAAGAGCTCGAGTACTCCTTGCGAGAGCACTATGTTTAGATGCTCAAGTGATTATATGTGATGAGATCTTTGCGAGTTTGGACGCTTCTGTTGCTCGAAGTATTGAGGCTGACTTACTCTCTTTAGATATGACATCTATTAATGTGAGTCACATCTTCTTTGAAGAAAACTTGCCTCAGTATACTCGTATTTACATTGTAGAAAATAGCACTATTAAAATAGCTCAAAGCTTACAAGAGGTCCATGATCGTATGTTAGAGGTAAGCCATAATTAACTTAAAGGTGTTGTGGAGTGCCTCTTCATGAGTGCGCTCCATTCCATGAGAACTTGCGACACCGGGGCCTATGAGGGCTGCTTTAATATCATTGCCACCACGAAGGGCAGCACTACCATCACTTCCATACATCGGATAAATATCGACCGCAAATTTTAAGTGATTTTCTTTGGCCAAATTAATGAGACGAGAAGTCATTTCATAGTCATAGGGACCACTAGAATCCTTGGCACAAATGGATACATCATATTCAGTGCAGGCAAGATCGAGTCCAATACATCCCATATCGACAGCTAATAGTTCAGTGATATCTGATGGAATATGCGCAGCCCCATGACCAACTTCTTCATAAGTAGAGAAGATAAAGGTCGTATTTGTTTGGGGAACAACATTATTATCTTTGAGTGCCTTAAGGACACTGTATAAAAGTGCGACGGAAGCTTTATCATCTAGAAAGCGTGATTTAATGAAGCCACTATCGGTGTAGACAAATTTTGGATCATAGGCAACAATGTCACCATTTTGAATACCTAGTTTTAAGACATCTTCTTTTGTTGTTACTTTTTCGTCAATTTTGACGATAAGTTCATCGATGTCTCTTTTTTTACTACTGGCATCTTTGAAGACATGGACTGATGGTGAGGTTGATAAAATAGTGCCACTATAGACCATTTGATCACGTGTAATGATGTCACAATATTCTCCATCTAATGTGGGAGTTAAGGGGCCGCCTAGGGCTGTTAGTTTAAGAGTTCCATCACTGTTAATGGAGCGGACCATGAGTCCTAAAGTATCGACATGAGCGCTGATACCTCGTGTAATATCTGTATTTTGTCCTTTAACTTCTACTAAGAGGTTACCTTTTGAATTGAGACGTGTTTCATAACCTAAGTCTTCAATTTTTCTTTTTAAAAAGGCTATCGCGTGTTTGGTGTAGCCTGTGGGGCTATGGATACTGAGGAGTTCTCCTAAAAATTCTATAGTTATTTCTGGCTTATACATCTTGATTCCTTCTTTCTTTAATATTTATTATATCACTGTAACCTCCCTAAGGAGTGGTTTCTTTGGTATAATATTTAAAGGTGATAAATATGACAAGGATTCTCGTAGTGGAAGATGACCAAGCCATCACAATGGGTTTAGAGTACGCATTGACTGAAGAGGGCTACCATGTGGATGTTGCGGATTTGATAGAGAGAGCTCAGGAATATCATGAGAGTCAAAATTATGACTTATATTTACTTGATATTAACTTACCGGATGGTAATGGGCTAGATTTTTGTAGAGAGCTTCGAAAGACCACATCACAACCGGTTATCTTTTTGACAGCTTCGGAAGAAGAGAACAATATGATTACCAGCTTTGAAATTGGGGGCGATGACTATATAACCAAGCCCTTTCGTATCAAAGTACTTTTGAGTCGTATTAAGGCTGTTTTAAGAAGGACAGAATCATCGACGCAATTGGTGTCGTTGGTCAACTTGGGTAATTTGAAGGTTAATCTTCAGACAGCGAAGGTCTATAAGGATGATGAGGAAATTATCTTGACTACGATGGAATATAAATTGTTGTTGACGTTTATTCAAAATCCTAATGTGAACTTAAGTCGTGAGAAACTACTGGAGGGACTCTGGGAGTTTGGTTCTGAATTTGTGAATGACAACACCTTAACGGTGTATATTAAGCGTCTTCGTGAGAAAATCGAAGAAGACCCATCACGTCCACAACTTATTCAAACAGTTCGTGGTTTGGGTTATCGTTTAAGTGTATGAGAATTTTAACTAGAAGAGTTATACCTATTTTATTGGCTCAAACCTTAATGTTGGGGGCGGTCTATTTCATGATTGTCTCATTGGAAGTTCCCCTTCTTTTGGCACTTATTTTAGGTGTCATTGGTGAGAGTCTACTCATTACACTACTACTTTATAATCGTCGTATTAAAGTGTCTAAACTAAATCAATATCTTGCTCAGATTAATCAGGGACGGGCTAATTTAGATTTGACGGTATTTACGGATAGTGAATTGGGGATTTTAAGGAGTGAATTGTTTCGTTTATCTGAGACTCTTCATCGTCAAAATGAACAGTTAGTGGCTGATAAGAAATTTATTTTAGATTCACTTAATGATATTGCTCATCAATTAAAGACACCTTTGACTTCAGTGGTGATGATGGTGGATTTAATTCAAGAGAATGATTTGCCACCAGAGAAACAACAACAGTTCATGTTGAACATTGAGTCACAATTGGAAAGACTTCAAGGATTGATTGCGAATCTATTGACCTTGTCTAAATTAGAGGCAAACGTCATTAATTATCAGGCAGAATCAATTATGGATACACAATTGATAAATCGTTTAGTGTCTAGTTTTGATGTTGAGTTGAATGTAAAAAATGTTCATTGTGAAATTGAAACGGATAATCAACTGGTGACGATTGATATTGATTGGACCATTGAGGCCTTATCGAATATTGTTAAAAATGCGATTGAACATATGCCTGATGGGGGTACGATTCGTATTTTATCGACGGTCAATTTAATGTATTGGCAAATCATTATTGAAGATAATGGTACGGGCATTAAAGAGGAAGATATTGAACATGTCTTTGATCGCTTCTATCGTGGTAAGACTTCTCGTAAGGATTCAGTGGGGATTGGTTTATCATTAACGAAGCGTATTATTAATCAACAAAAGGGTTTAATTAAAGTGGAAAGCCAAGTAGGTCAGTTTACCCGTTTTATTATCAGATTTCTTAAGTAATACAAGATTGGAGAATTAGCTATGAAACAACTTATTATTATCGATTGCCAACATGATTTTATTGATGGAACTCTTGCTTGTCATGATGCGTCATTGGCAGTGGAAAACATCATCAACTATTGTCATGAACATCCGGCGATGGAAGTCATGTATTCACTGGATTGGCATAAGCCTACGAATCATTCATTTAAGATCAATGGTGGTATTTGGCCAGTTCATTGTGTACAGAATGAATGGGGTTCTCAGTTAGATGAGCGCTTTGATTCATTGAATGAGCGTCAAAAACCACAAGTCTCTAATAAGTTTTATAAGGGACAAGTGGATGAAGTTGAGGAATATTCAGCCTTTTATGCCAAGAATGAAGAGGGTGAAGTTCTAAATGATGTGAGTGATTCTCATGTGATGATTGCGGGAATTGCGAGTGAGTTTTGTGTCATGGAAACGATTAGAGAACTAATAAATGATAATAAAAAAGTGACAGTGCTCAAGTCTGGTCTTGGTTATGTAGATCCAGAGGGTCACATGAAAGCACTGGCAGAGTATGAGGCCTTAGGGGCCAAAATCGTATGAATGAACTGACAAGATATTTAATTACTTTTTTGACCTTTGGTGCAGTGATGTATGCCTTAATGGGTGTGGACTTTGGTAAGTTTATTCATAAGAATAGAACTTTACAGGCCCAATTGTTACTTATCTTTCTGTCCATGGCAATCACTTATTGTGTAATTCAATTTTTATTCTCATTGCCTTTATTCTTTTAAAGCCAATTCATTAGTAAGTTATTTATTAGGTCTAATTGATATTAAATCAATGAAGAATAATGTCATTGATTTCGAAAATAACATGATTGAGATTTATCTTCCAATAAATATGGAGCCCATGGTCTTTCTAAATGATACTTTAGAAAAATACAATTTTCATGTCATGGAGCTCAATTACAAATTTATTCAACATTTTGTTATCATTCATAATTCTCAAACTCTTCCTTACATTATTGGTAAGTATAATGATCCAATAGTTGACTTTACCAAAGAAGATCTCATCAACTATTTTCCAATAGTGAAGGTGAATGGATAGGGTATTTGATGATAATGTCAAGTCTTTCTTTGTGACATTGTGTGAAATCATCAAGCAAACTGTATTTTAAATGGTAATTTGATATAATAGTCCTGCTATCAATGAATGAGAGGAACTATATTAATGTTATTTTCGAAAGCTGTAGGTATCGACTTAGGTACCGCGAATATGCTGATTTATGTCAAAGGTCAAGGGATAGTTATCGATGAACCATCCGTTGTTGCTTTAGACGCAGAAACAAAAAAAGTACTAGCTGTTGGTCACGGAGCTAAAGATATGTTAGGTCGTACTCCAGGAAGAGTCTTAGCGATTCGCCCGCTAAAAGATGGAGTCATTGCTGACTTTGAAGTCACTGAAATTATGTTGGCTTACTTTATAAGAAAACTAAATCTTAAAGGAATTTTTTCACGCCCTACTATTTTGATTTGTTGCCCATCCAATATCACTTCTGTCGAAAGAAACGCGATTCGTGATTCTGCTTATCGTGCAGGAGCGAAAAAAGTTTATATTGAAGAAGAACCAAAGGTAGCGGCAGTGGGTGCCGGTCTTGATATCTCTAAACCATCTGGTAACATGATTTTGGATATTGGTGGTGGAACTACCGATGTTGCGGTTTTATCACTAGGTGAAATTGTGACTTCAACCTCACTAAAGGTTGCTGGTGACACATTAGACCACGATATTATTAAGTATGTTAAGGACAACTACAAATTACTGATTGGTGATCGTACCGCAGAAGCAGTGAAAATGGAAGTTGGAACTGTCTGGCGTGAAGGTCGCGATAAAACTTATGATATTTCAGGACGTGACTTAGTCACAGGTTTACCACATACGATTTCTATCAGTTCAGCAGAAACTGAAGAAGCGATGCGTGAATCAATGTCAGATATCGTAAGAGCATGTCGTACTGTTCTAGAACAAACACCTCCAGAACTATCAGCTGATATTGTCACAAGAGGTATTGTTTTAACTGGTGGAGGAGCAATGATTCATGGTCTTGACCAATTATTAATGAATGAATTGTCCATTCCAGTATTCGTTGCTGAAAACGCACTAACCTGCGTAGCAGAGGGTACAGGCATCATGTTAGAAAATCTTAATAACGATTAAACCAGGCTTTGCTTGGTTTTTTTATTTGACAATCTAAACAATAAGGACTACAATCAAATTATCTTAAGGTTAGCCTTAAGATTTAGGAATGAGTCATTATGAAAAGGATGTTAGTAGTGTTGATAGCCTGCTTGTTGTTAGTCGGTTGTCAGGTGAATGAAAATAATAGTAATGGAAAAGTTGATGTAGTCGTATCAACGACAATGTTAGCTGATTTAGTCAAACAAATAGGACAAGAACATGTCGAAGTAACGATGTTATTTGGTCCAGGAATAGATCCACATTTAGCACAACCTACCGGAAACGATACCCAGGTAGTATACGATGCTGATTTGGTCGTTTTTTCTGGTTTAAATTTAGAAGCTCACTTTCATCAGATTGTGGATGCTTTCAGTGACAAGACTTTGTTAGTAGGAGAAGAACTGGAAGAGTCTGATTTATTGGTCAGTGATGGAGAATATGATCCACACTATTGGTTCAGTGTGCCATTATGGATAAAGGCAGCAAAGTTAGTTGCTGAAGAATTGATGGTTACTGATAGTGAACATAAGAGTGATTATGAGAGTAATTTGAATGCATATGTTGCTGATTTAATGGAATTACATGAATGGATTGAGGGAAGAATAAATGAGATAGAGAGTGACCAAAGAATCTTGGTCACAGCTCATGATGCCTTTAATTATTTTGCGAATGAGTGTGGGATGTCAGTATATTCGGTAGGAGGAATGTCCACCGATAGTGAAGTCACGGCCAGTAGTGTCAATGAGGTAGCTAATTTAATGATAGAACATGAAATAAAGGCTATCTTTGTCGAAAGTACGGTCCCTTTAACTTCAGTAGAAGCTGTTTTGGCAGAAGTTAAAAGACGTGATTTTGAAGTTTCAATTGGACCTGAGTTGTTCTCAGATGCCTTAGGGACTCAAAAATATGCGCAGTACGTTGAGGCCATTAAGTACAATGTGAATAGTATTGTCGAAAGTTTAAAATGAGGTGTGGAATATGATAGAAATAAGAGATTTAACGGTTTCCTATGATGAAAAACCGGTATTATGGGATATTGATTTACAGTTAGAAAAAGGATTGTTATGGGCAATAGTAGGACCCAATGGGGCAGGAAAATCAACACTCATTAAGACAATGTTAGATTTTATAAAGCCCGTAACTGGAACTATTAGTTTTGGTGGCCAAAGTTATCAAAAGGTACAAAAACAAATAGCCTATGTGCCCCAAAGAACATCGGTCGATTGGAATTTTCCAACCACGGTCTATGATGTTGTTTTAATGGGGCGCTATGGTCATGCTGGGATATTAAAGCCCTTGAGTTCGAAAGATAAAAAAGTTGCCTACGAAGCCTGTGAGAAGTTAGGAATAACTCACTTAAAAGATAGACAGATTGCTCAGTTGTCAGGTGGACAACAACAAAGAGTCTTTTTAGCACGAGCCTTATGCCAAGAAGCAGAGATTTATATTATGGATGAACCCTTTAGTGGGGTAGATATTAAGACAGAAAATGCGATTAATGAATTGTTTAAAGAATTGAAACAAAATAATAAGACAGTGATAGTCGTCCATCACGATTTAGAATCTGTCGCAAAGACTTTTGATTCGGTCGTGTTACTCAATCGACAAGTGATAGCACATGGTCCCATTGATCGTGAATTTACAAGTGAAAATATAGAAAAGACGTATCGAAATGCTTGAGTTATTAAATAATGGAGTCGTACGAGTTGTTTTATTAGGAACCATGACATTAGGATTAGTCAGTGGAGTTCTAGGCGTTTTTACTCTGTTAAGAAAACAAGCTCTCATAGGAGATGCTTTATCACATGCGACATTACCAGGAGTGGTCTTAATGTTTATCTTTACTACATCTAAAGATGTTAATGTTTTAGTCATTGGGGCAGCCCTATCATCTGGAGTGGCCATGATCTTAATGAGACTCATTAAGAAGTATTCGATTCTTAAAAACGATGCGGTGCTAGCATTAATATTATCCTCATTTTTTGGCTTAGGAAGATTTCTAATAAGCTTAATAGCCCGCTATCCTCAGTTCTCCCAAGCAAAATTAGATGATTTTATCTTTGGCTCCGCTGCCACGATGGTAGAGTCAGATGTACAAAGTTTATTAATAGTCTGTTTGGTGGTGTTAGTCGTCATTATTGTGCTATGGCGACACTTGAAGGCTCAAACATTTGACCCCTTGTTTTATCAAAGTTTAGGATTCTCAAATACGTTCATGGAATTTTGTGTGTCCTTTATGATGATTTTGGTCATTGTCTCAGGGATTCAATCGGTTGGTGTTATCTTAATGAGTTCATTATTGATAGTACCTGGTATAGCCGCAAGACAATGGAGTCACCGCTTACATATTAATGTGTTATTAGCAGGAATCTTTGGATTGTTCTCAGCCTTTATTGGAACTTTATACAGTGTCAATAGTCAATTACCCACAGGACCTGTCATTGTGATTGTAGGAACAGTGATCGCCTTATTGTCATTGTTAATAGCTCCCCAAAGGGGTATTTTGGCCAAAGAAATAAGAGATAGAAAACATCAGAAGCAAATTATTCGCTATCGAACACTAATTCATTTATCGATGAATGAAACAATTGATGAAGAGATTCCAAAGTATTTATATGAGGAGTTTTTAATCAATGAACATGATGAATTGACTCATCAGGGATATCAGAAAGTACAGTCTATTTTAGGAGATGATTATATATGAACGCACTCGCTATCTCAACATTATTAATAGCCATTGTCGTCAGTATTTCATGTGCTCTGATGGGTGTCTTTTTAGTCTTAAGAAGAATGTCCATGATGGTCGATGCGATATCACATACGGTGTTATTAGGAATTGTATTAGCATATAGTATCGTATTAGATTTATCATCACCATGGTTATTAGTAGGCGCCACTATCATGGGTGTCTTAACGGTGGTCTTGATTGAATTGTTAGTGAGTACTAAAAGAGTCTCAGAAGATGGAGCAACTGGCACAGTCTTTCCCTTGTTATTTAGTATTGCGGTCATATTAATCACAACTCGTTTCAGTAGTACTCATTTAGATACGCATGCGATTAGTGGTAACTTAGAGTTTGCGGCCTTTGAACAATTGACTTTATTTGGATATGAAATAGGATCTAAGACTCTATGGACCAGTGGTATTGTCTTATTAGTCTTAATATTGATTATTGTTGTCTTATATAAAGAGTTTAAAATTACAATCTTTGATAGTGCCTTGGCTAAGACATTAGGAATGGCTCCCTTATTTATTCACTATTTGATGATGACCATGGTCTCCTTAACCGCTGTCACTTCCTTTAATGCGGTAGGAGCAATCTTAGTGGTAGCAATGATGATTGGCCCAGCCGCAAGCTCTTTATTAATCACTAAGCGATTAAGTACCGCCTTGATATTGGCCGCATTGTTAGGGGCGGTGAATGCGACAGTGGGCTATTTTGTCGCAATGGTAGTGTTTGGTGGAATGGTCAATATAGCCTCCACGATAACAGTTGTAACCTTCATTACCTTTATGTTGGTATGGATATTGGAGCCAAATAAGGGATTAGTAGCCATGATAAGGCGACGTAGACTTCAGCGTAACGATATTGAAAGCTTGGCATTGATGACTCATATGGCAAGTCATGAGGTGAGTGTATACTCTCATGATGATTTAATACAACAACTCAATTGGAGTTCATCACAATTAAGAAATCATTTACATAAAGAAATGAAGCGTGGCTTTTTAACTTTTGAGAATGATACAATAGTGATAACACAAAAGGGTTATGAACATTATCAAGTGTTGTTAAAAGAATATTCAAATGAGGTGTAACCATGTATCGTTCTGAAGAAGATTATCTAAAAAGTATTTATGAATTGTCGATTGAACAAAATAAAACGCAAGTAAAAACTGTTGAACTTGTTGAAGTATTGGGCTATTCGGATCAAAGTGTAAATGAAAAGATTAAGAAATTAGTCGCCAAGGACTATGTCGTCTTTGAGCCCTATAAGGGAGTTTCATTAACAAACAAGGGTAAGAATGAGGCCATAAGAATGGTGCGTGCTCATCGTATTTGGGAAGTCTTTCTGATGAAAGAATTAGGATTCTCTTGGTTAGATTTACATGGTGATGCGGAAGAGTTAGAACATGCGAGCAGTGATAAAGTGATAAGTAAACTTTATGATTATTTAGAAAGACCTCAGTATTGTCATCATGGTAATCCAATACCTGATTTAAATGGTCAGATACCTAAACTAGCAACCCATAGATTATTAGAGAAAGAGATTGGGGATAACTTTGTGATAAAGAGAGTCCTTGATCAAAAGGAACTCTTGATGTATTTGATGGAGTTGGACTTATCTTTGGATAGTGAATTGGTTGTTGTGGATAAGAATGACTTTGCTAAAGAAATGAAGGTGAGTGTGGGTGATAGAATCATTACTATTGCGTACACGATAGCTGTAAAATTATTTACTTTTAACTAAAACTTCTAATTTATTTAGGAGTTTTTTAATTGTCATCATATTTAAGAGTAGGTGATACATATGAAAGCTATTAATATAGCGAAATTAGATTCAAATGAGCTCTATCAGTTGATTGATCGTTATGTGAGTGAGGTTCGTGAGGAATTGTTCAACATGAAACCTTTTGAAGTGAAGCGAGAAGTAATCAGTGGTTTGAATCGTTTGGAGCGCAAGGAAATGATTTCTCATGAGAAATTGAATGTTCAGATTGGTGATATTTGTTATCTAGACTTTGGGCAGACCTATCTCAATGAGGCAGGGTTTCAACACTTTGGTTTGGTATTGACGATGTTTAATTATAAGGCGTTTGTAGTCCCGATGAGTTCTAATGAGACACAGATTATTCAAGCGAGAAACTATCGCTATGCGTCAGATTATAAGGAACATCTTTATTATATTGGGCAGCCCAAAGGTCTAAGTAAGCCATCAGTTTTATTTCTAAATGATGGTAAGTTTATTAACACATCACGTATTATTTCAGTGAAGGCTCACTTGAATCCAAAGGGTGCCATGATGAAAGAGATTAGGAATCTGGTAGCTTCTCTATTTGAGTAAGTCATGACGCATTCTCGTATTTACATTCACCAATTAGTGATAAGCTAAAATCAAGAACAAACACTAAAGTAATTAGGATACTTACATAAAACTTACTATTATAAAGTGTGAAGTAAAAAAATATGAAAAGATAGTAAAAGTAACCAAGCTTCATAAGACTTTATGAGACTTCTTACCTCAATTTTCTTCACAGATAATCCACGAAAACCAAGTGATAATCAGTGAAGAATTAATACAAAGCAATAGTTAAGAATCATAAACTAAACAAAGTGGTCTCAGTCAAACTATCAAAGAAAGGAGATTTCCAATTTGTTAAACACGTCATAACAAAGATATCAATGTAAGTAAAAACAAAATAGGGTAGAACCTATCCGAATATACGCCTGTGGAGAATACGATGCAAAAAGGTCGATCTAGGAAGCAGGAAACTCTAATAGTGATATTAGAATGCCGGGACTTTAGTCACGAGAGGCTCTCTGTTTGTGATACAATATTTGTGGTGATTTGATGAATAAACCATGGATTGTAGGCGTCTCGGCAGGTCCAGATTCAATGGCTCTAGTTGAGATGTTACGGTCTACTAAAAAAGAGTTAGTGCTGGTTCATGTGAACTATCATCAACGAGAAAGTGCGAATAGAGATCAACACATTTGTGAGGCTTATGCTCATAAGCACGATATAGAGTGTGTCGTCTTTGATGCGCCTGAGAGTTATGAAGGTAACTTTCAGGCTTTTGCGCGTGACTTTAGAATGAAAGCTTTTTTAGAGACCGTCAAACAATATAATGGTCAAGGTATTTATTTGGCACATCATCAAGATGATCAACTTGAGAGTATTGTCTTTAATCTATTGACCAAGCGCACTCCCCAACATTTAGGGATGAAGAGAAAACAGAATTATGGAGGTAGTACTTTACTACGCCCTTTGTTAAGTAAATCCAAACAAGAATTGATAGAGTATTGTCATCAGAATGATATTGAATATGGGATAGATGAGTCCAATGAGTCATTGGTCTATAAGCGTAATCAAATTCGTTATGTCTTAAAAGATATGAGTCATTTGGATAAGCGTTGTCTTTTAGCATACCAACAAGTTTATAATCAAAGACAAAAAAGTTTGAATTGTTCACTTGATGTAGAGGACCAATTGGATCTAAAAAAGTATCGTCATTGGTCACTTGAAAGAAGACTAAGAGTACTTAGAGCTTTTTTACAACACCATCAAATTGAGGTATACTCAATGAGTCGGGCTTATTTTAAATCATTAGATGAAAGGCTATTAAATCCTAGAACACAGACGATTATCTTTGACGAATCACATCAAATGGTGATTCAATATGACAAAGCAGTGATAACTTCGTCTAAAAACTATGATTTCAGTGTAAAATTTGATAAAATATACTATACGACTCATGAGTTCTTTTCAACAAAAAAGAGTGGTCCAAGTACTAGTGGAGTGAGTCTATCACCTTCAGATTTTCCAATAGTCATTCGTAATGCGCGTCATGGTGATAAGATTGCCATGCGTTATGGAACTAAGAAGGTGTCGCGCTTCTTTATTGATCGTAAGATAAAGATGGAAGAGCGAAGAGTTTGGCCCGTTGTAGAAAACGCCCAAGGTGAAGTTATCTTGGTAGTTGGCCTTGGCTGTGATAAATATCATTATTCCCAACAGCCTAACTTATTTGTGGTAAAATGAATGTTATTTAATAAAGGAGTAGCACATGCATCAAGATGTTAAAAAAATTATTGTAAGTGGTAAAGAAATAGAAGCACGTTCTAAGGAATTGGCAAAAGAAATTGAAACCCATTATAAAGATAAGGATGCTCCCTTGTTGGTAGCTCTTTTAAAAGGGTCAATACCGTTTTTAGCGGAGTTAATTAAACATTTTGAAATAGATGTTGAGTATGATTTCATGGATGTCTCTTCCTATGAGGGTACTGAGTCTATTGGTGATGTGCGTATTCTTAAGGATTTAGATCAATCAATCAAAGGACTGAATATTTTATTAGTTGAAGATATTGTAGATACAGGCCGTACAGTTCATGAAGTAACAAAAACTTTAATGAACAAAGGTGCCCAAGAAGTTAAAGTCGTAAGTTTACTCGATAAACCTTCACGTCGTTTAGTCGATGTGGAAGCAGATTTCGTAGGCTTTGAAATACCTAATGAATTTGTGATTGGATTTGGTCTAGACTTTAATGAAAAATATCGCCAACTGGGATATGTCGGAGTCTTAAAAGATGAGTTATATCAATAAAGGAGTTTTGAATGAATAGAAGAAAATTTTCGGGATTAATACCATGGATTATTATCCTGTCGACCTTCTTTATCTTGTTACAAGTGGGTGGACAGAATGCGGTTAGTGTTTTTAATTATACAGAACTAGAATCTCTAATTGAAAAAGATGTGATTAAAGAAGCAACAGCTGATCTTAATTCACTCACAGTAGATGTTACAGGTGTCTATATGGTAGGTGAAACAGAGACAGCTTTTAAAGCGCGTATTGCCAATACAGATGCCAACTTAGAGTACTTACAAGCAGAGTTAGGAGAGCGCTTAGCGTTTTCTGATCCTAATTCAGGATCAATCTGGACGGTCTTATTAGGAACCATTGTTCCCTACTTGATCTTTGGGGCTCTAATCTTCTTTATGTTATCGCGGATGAATACGGGTAATAATAAAGCATTTGATTTCTCTAAATCACCTGCGTCATTACAGTCAAATTCTAAGGTTAAATTTACAGATGTGGCCGGAGCAGATGAAGAGAAGGAAGAGATGTCAGAGTTAATTGAATACTTGCGTCATCCTAAGAAGTTTGAAAAGATGGGTGCTCGTATACCTAAGGGTGTCCTATTAGTAGGTCCTCCAGGAACGGGTAAAACACTATTAGCTAAGGCAGTTGCGGGTGAGGCCGATGTCCCCTTCTATGCGATTTCAGGTTCTGATTTCGTAGAGATGTTTGTAGGTGTTGGTGCGAGTCGTGTACGTGACATGTTTAAGAAGGCTAAACAAACGGCACCTAGTATCATCTTCATTGATGAGATTGATGCGGTGGGCCGTCAGCGTGGAGCTGGTTTAGGTGGAGGTCACGATGAGCGTGAACAAACACTGAACCAATTATTAGTTGAGATGGATGGAATTGGTGATAACTCAGGTGTCCTAATTATAGCGGCAACAAACCGTGGGGATATTTTAGACCCAGCCCTATTACGTCCGGGACGTTTCGATAGACAAATTCAAGTAGCATTACCTGATAGAAAAGGCCGTGAGGCTATCTTAGGGGTACATGCTCGTAATAAACATTTAGCACCAGAAGCTGACTTGGGCGCATTGGCTCAAAGAACACCTGGTTTCTCAGGGGCAGACCTTGAGAACGTATTGAATGAAGCGGCAATCTTAGCAGTTCGTGAGAGTGAGACAGAAATTAAGATGCATCACTTGGATGAGGCAATTGATCGTGTCATGGCAGGTCCTGCAAAGAAGAGTCGTACTTATTCGGATAAAGAGAAAAAACTGGTCGCTTATCATGAGACTGGCCATACTATTATTGGTTTGAAATTAGAGTCAGCTTCTGAAGTTCAGAAGGTGACGATTATCCCTCGTGGTCAAGCAGGTGGTTATAACTTAATGACACCTAAGGAAGAAACTTACTTCCAGACTAAATCAGATTTAATTGGAATGATTACAGGACTACTTGGTGGTCGTGTGGCTGAGGAAATTGTCTTTGGTGAAATCTCCACAGGCGCATCCAATGATATTGAAAGAGCAACTGCTATTGCTCGTAAGATGGTCATGTCTTGGGGAATGTCTGCATTGGGAACTATCCAATATGAGCAGGCGGACCAAAATGTCTTCTTGGGTCGTGATTATACTGCGAATTCTGGTTATTCTTCAGAGGTTGCCTTTGAGATTGACCAAGAGGTTCGTCGTATTATTGATGATGCCTATGAAAATGCTCGTCGTATTATTACAGAGAATCGTGATTTGTTAGATAAGATTGCGGGTACTCTGATTGAATATGAAACCTTAACGAAGGAACAAATTGAACAATTGGCGAGTGGTGAAGAAATGACGGTAAGTACTCAACAAGTAGTACTATCACAGGACAAGGTTGAAAAAGAAGAGATATAATCAAAGCACCTCAACGGGTGCTTTCTTTAGGAGGAAATCATGAAAGATTCTGTTACTAGAGCGTTGGTCTTGAATCAACGTGTGAATATAATTGTCGCAACGACAACCAATTTAGTCCAAGAGGCAACGACTCGTCATGAGCTGTGGCCCACTTCCGCAACCGCACTGGGTCGTACCTTATCAATGGGTGTGATCATGGGTGTTCAACTAAAGAATGAGGATGATCAAATTACCATTCGTATCGATGGTGATGGTCCAATTGGTGGTGTTCGTGTAGATGCGAACAGATTAGGACACGTTAAAGGTTATGTTAAGAACAACGAGGTTCTATTAATTAAAGAGGATACTTATAAATTAGATGTTGGTAAAGCAGTTGGTCAAGGTACACTGTCTGTAAGTCGTAATTATGGTCTAAAGAATGAGTATACATCGTCCATTGATTTGGTGAGTGGTGAGATTGGTGAGGACTTTGCGTACTATTATTTACAGAGTGAACAACTTCCATCAGCTGTCTCAGTGGGTGTCTTAGTGGATACGGATGGCACTATTAAGAGTGCGGGTGCATTGTTAATTCAGTTGTTACCAGATCATACTGAAGAGGATATCTTAATCATAGAGGATATTATTACAAATCTTAAGCCGATGAGCAGTCTGGTATTAGAGGGTTACACTTCGCAGTCTTTGATTGAGTCTTTATTTGATGATGCTCAAATCTTAGAGAGTATTGAGCCACAGTTTAAATGTGATTGTGATAGAGAACAAATGGAACGTGTCTTATTGACACTTCCGATAGAAGATTTAGATGAACTTAAGAATGAGGATAAGGGTATTAATTTGGAGTGTCAATTTTGTGGTGAGCACTACTTCTTTGATGAGGACCAGATTGATACGTTGATTGAGAGAATACAAAATGGTAAAAATATCTAATATTGAATTAGCTAATCCAATTGTATGTGCGCCAATGGCAGGAGTTACGAATTACGCATTTAGATCGCTCCTTATTCAATATGGCCCTGGTCTTTACTTTAATGAGATGGTGAGTGATC
>JAAZEF010000070.1 GCA_012512455.1 Erysipelothrix sp. | reverse complement strand
GTCGTGATGTGGTGGTTGAGAAACTCAATGGGGCGAACTATCAAAATCTAGCGAGTGAAGATCATGTTGACATTATCTTTGGGCAGGCATCATTTAAAAATAATTATGAGTTGATGGTATCTGTTGACAATGATCAACTTGAAATTAGTGCACCTCAAATTTTTATTAATACAGGATCACTACCCATCTGGCCAGACATACCAAATATCAAAGAATGTGACTTTGTCTATGATTCAACGATGATTCAAGAGTTAGAAAATCAACCTCAGTCCCTGGCGATAATAGGGGCGGGACCCATTGGTTTAGAGTTTGCGAACATTTATCAGAAATTAGGATCAAAAGTTACCTTATTTGAAGCAAATTCAGAAATTTTAAGAAATGAAGAACCTGAGATTAGACAAGAAGTAATGAAGATTTTTAACGATCAAGGGATTAAAATTATTTTTGATTCTAATATTTTGGGCATTAATTGTGATGAATCACAGGTCCATCTTAGATTTAATGTCGATCAAGTTAAATCCTTTGATGCGGTGTTGATTGCGACAGGTCGTAAGCCTGCTATTTCGAGTCTAAAACTAGAGAATACAGATATACAACTCAATGAGAGAAATGGTATTAAGACAAATGAATATTTAGAGACCAATGTTCCTAACATATTTGCTTTAGGTGATGTTAGAGGAAAAGAGCAGTTTACTTATATGTCGTTAGATGATTCAAGAATAATTAATGGTCATCATACACTTTTAAATCGTCAAAATATCCCATATTCAATCTTTATTGATCCTGTGTTATCGCGAGTTGGTCTCACTTTAGCACAGGCACAAGAACAAGGTTATTCTACTAAGGTCAATATGATACCTGTTTCAAAGATGCCTAGATCTCATGTTAATCAAGATCAAAGAGGATTGTTTAAGGCTGTAATTAATTTAGCGAATAACCAAATTTTAGGTGCTAGCTTATTAGGCGAAGGTTCAGAAGAAATTATCAATATTATCAAACTGGCGATGGATCATCAAATACCAGCAGAAGCTCTTGCGAATCAAATCTTTACTCATCCGACAATGTCAGAAAACCTTAATGATTTATTTCAGTAATATAAGATAAAGTCCATATAATTGTGTAAAAGTAAAAAAGCCATAAGGTGACAGTATAAAATATCTTGTGAAATATCATTAAAAAACCACATATAAAACTATTGTTTTATTATTGCTTTTTGGCTCTTTATGAGCCTTTTTTATGGTAAAATATAAGCGCAAAAGAGCAGATATATGAGAAGTTTAATTATAAATGTTTTTTGTGCAAAAAATTAGTTCACATACTATTTTAATATTGTCCACACATAAATATCATAGGAATTATAATGGAATTATGGTATAACTTTGAAGGAGATTAATGCATGATAGGAATTGAGGAAATTCCTGTTGAAAATATCCAAGATTTTTTCAAAATTCATATAGAGTACTTGATAGAAGGGAAATTTATCACGTCTCAAGAAGACATTGATTATTTCTCTGGGGATGAGTATCGCGAAATAATAAAATCTCATATGATTAGAGATAAAGATAAACATCATATGATCTATTTTGTGAAAGATAATCACCGTATTGGGGCAGCTCAATATAATACCTATCAAAGTGAAGATGGTAAGTGCTTCATTTTAGATTATTGGTTATTTAATAACTATCGAGGTAAAGGTTTAGGAGTAGAATGCTTTAAGTCTTTAGAAGCTTATACAAAGTCTGATGGGGCAATCTACTATGAGTTAAATAGTCATCAAAAAGAGTCAATTAACTTTTGGCAATCTGTAGGATTTGTCTATAAGGGACTTGATGAATATGAAGAAATGCTATGGATAAAGAAGTAGTCAACAATCCATATTTGTTTAAGGGAGAAGAACAATGGAAATTGTCATGAGTTTATTAACATTACTAGGTGGAGTCGCTGTTTTTATGTTTGGAATGAAACAGATGAGTTCAGGACTAGAAAGAAGTACAGGGTCAGGCATACGTAATCTATTTAAGAAGATTAACAAGAATAGGACTATCAACTACCTGATAGGGATTGTGTCCACTGCCTTAGTACAATCATCATCCGCATCATCCATAATGACTGTTGGTTTGGCACATGCCAATATTGTAACGGTTAAACAAGGATCAGGATTTATTTTAGGTACCAAAGTTGGAACGACACTTACAGCCTTTATCTTTGCTTTGTCAGGGATAAGTAAAGGTGGATTCAGCATCAGTGCTGTTTTCTCTGCGGTCGCATTTGTTGGAGTATTAATTATCTTTTCGACCAATAATGAGTTTCTAAATAAAATAGCTCCATTCTTAATTGGATTTGGTATGTTATTTATCGGTTTGGAAGTTATGGAACTGGCCATCGGTGGTTCAGATTCACTATTGAGTATCGAACTATCAAAGATTTTCCAATATGAAATTATGCAGAATCCGATACTACTAGTCTTAGCAGGTTTAATGTTTGCGGCAATTATTCAATCGTCCTCAGCCGCATCTGGTGTATTTATCGCCTTTTTGGCCACAGGAGTCATCAATAACATCGATCAATCTTTCTTTCTAATGATGGGTGCAAATATTGGTACATGTTCAGATGGTATTATGGCATCACTCACCACGAATGCGAATGGTAAAAGAATTGCTTTATTCCATGTACTAACGAGCGTTATCGGTGCAGTCATGTTCACGATTTTATTAATTATCTTTAGAGCTCCTGTTACAAACTTCTTTGAGACATTATTTCCGGGTAATCCCCAGTTCTCACTAGCAACTTATAATCTAATCTACAACACACTATATACTATTATTTTATTGTTATTCCTAGATCCACTGGTGGATTTTGTAACTAGAGTCATTAAAGATAAGTATCAAAAACTTGAAGAAGTATCCTATATTGATGAGCGCTTCTTACAAACACCAGCAGTCGCCATTGAACAGGCTCTTAAAGAATTAAACGATATGGCTCAGATTGCACAACGAAATCTCAATCGCTCCTTTAATTCGTTAATGAACGAAGATATGAGTGAGAGTAAAGTGATTGCGGATGCGGAATATCGAATCGATTTCTTAACAGCTAAACTCACTGACTTTTTAATCAAGATTTCCACTAAGTCTAAAACACCTGCTGATGAAAAACTTATCGGTGGTCTGCATCATACAGCAAATGATATCGAGCGCCTAGGTGACTATGCGGTATTGTTAATAAAAGAAACTAATGATATGAAACAAAATGATGTTAAGTTTTTAGAACAAACAAAAGAAGAATTGAGTGCTATTTATGAACATATTTCTCGCTTATATGATTTAGGTCTTGATGCCTTCACCAGAAGGAGTCCAGAGAATTTCTTTGAAATATCTGAATTACATAAAGAAATTATTAATTTAATTACACAAACACGAGATGAACACGTCGTTAGACTTAACTCAGGTATGTATCCAGTTGAATTATCTAAGAGTGTGTACTCAGTTCTGTTCTCACTCCAAAGAATTTCAGATCACATAGTCAACATTGCCTTCTCAATACGCTCAACTACGGGTAGTAAGATAGAAGCACTTCAAACGATATAAATGACAGGTCTAATCAACCTGTTTTTTTATACGATATGAAACACTTTTTAAATGTGATCAATGATGATATAATTTAAATGGAGGAACACATGAAAAAAAACAAATCACATCGTAATAAAACTATAGATTTCAATTTATCGACAGGAAAAAAATATCTCAAAGAGATAGTGAAAGCAAATGAAATAACAAATTTATCCTCTGTTATCAATATGACAATTTGTGGAGACAGTTTTGAAGTTCTATCCTTGTTACCAGAAAAAAGTGTTGATTTGTTAATAGTTGACCCTCCCTATAATCTTACTAAGAATTATCACGGACACGTTTTTGACAAACAAAACAGTGAGGAATACACAAACTTCACCAGAAAATGGGTTGAGAAAACAATGAGGTTACTTAAAGACACTGGAACCATGTATGTCTGTTGTGATTGGGAATCAAGTATTGTTATTGGTCAAATACTGAGCGAATATTTCATTATTCAAAACAGAATTACCTGGCAACGTGAAAAAGGTCGTGGAGCCAAAAGAAACTGGAAAAACTCGATGGAAGATATTTGGTTTGTAACCTTAAGTAATGATTATGTATTTAATGTAGATGATGTGAAAGTAAGAAAAAAAGTAATTGCTCCCTATAGAAAAGATGGAAAACCTAAAGATTGGGAAGAAACAAGTGATGGTAATTTTAGAAATAGTCATCCTTCTAACTTTTGGGATGATATTACAATTCCCTATTGGTCAATGCCATAGAACACAGCCCATCCTACTCAAAAGCCAGAAAAATTGATAGCCAAACTTATTTTAGCCAGTAGTAATGAAGGAGATGTTATTTTAGATCCCTTCTTAGGATCAGGGACAACATCTGTGGTCGCAAAGAAATTAAATAGAAAATATATAGGTATTGAACAAAATAAACAGTACTGTGCATGGGCACAATATCGCTTAGAGCTTGCGGATAGCGAATCTCAAATTCAAGGTTATACTGATGGCGTTTTTTGGGAAAGAAACACTTTAAATATTCAAAATAAAATTAAAAATAAAAAGAAGGATTTGTAATTTACAAATCTTTTTTTTTATTTGGGTAACACCATTAACTATATAAATATGTTATCATAGAGTTATAACATCATAAATAGGAGGTAGGCTATGAGTTTATATCAAATAAGAGTGGAAGACATCCATAATCAAGTTGTCGAATTATCACAATACCAAGGACAAGTCTTATTAATTGTTAATACCGCGACAAAGTGTTTCTTCACTCCCCAATATGAAGGATTAGAATCATTACAACAACAATTTCATGATAAAGGATTTGAGGTACTTGATTTCCCTTGTAATCAATTCGGGGAAAATGCGCCAGAATCAATAGAAGAAATTGATCAGTTTTGTGTCGATAACTTCAAAACAAGTTTCAAAAGATTTCAAAAAATTGAAGTCAATGGACCTGATGAATCAATTCTCTATACGTATCTCAAACGACATGAAAGAGGATTTCTAAACAGAAGAATTAAGTGGAATTTCACTAAGTTTCTAATTGACCGTAATGGTCGAGTCATTAAACGCTATTCTCCAAGAATTAAACCAAGTATTATCGCAAAAGATATTGAGAAGGTATTGGCCAATAACGACCAATAAGAGGTTACAATATGTTTCTAGCATTTAAGGAATTAAAATATTCTAAAACAAAATTCGCTTTAATTATTATCGTCATCATCCTCGTTAGTTATTTAGTCTACTTTCTAACATCTTTAGCTAACGGACTAGCATCATCTTATACAAATGCCATTGAAAAATGGGACTCAGACCATATTGTACTCACGGTAGATGCTAATGACAACATGATGATGTCCTATATGGACATCACAGATTACGATAGTATTGTAAGCTCTGAGACAAAAACAAAATTAGGTCTATTTCCTGCAGTTATCAATAACCCTAAAGCAGACGATGTACTAGCCTCACGAGTAGATGTTTATTTCTTTGGTATTGATGATGATAGTTTCATTAAACCTATCGAGGATTTAACATTAGAGGGTAATCAGGTCATTGTTGATGAATCTTTAAAGAAAGAAAATTATGACATTGGAGATTCTTTTAAGGTTACAGGTAGTGATGAAGAATATGAGATTATTGGTTTCTCTAAATCAACAACCTATCAAAGTGCGCCAGTTGTTTATATGAGTTTAGATACTTGGCAAGCCTATCGATATGGAACAGAAAACACACCCGATTTATTTAGTGGTGTGATAATAAAAGGAGATATTTCAAGTCTAGATAGTGAGCTAATGAGTTATAGTCCTGATGAATATATTTCAACTCTTCCAGGATATACTGCTCAAGTATTAACTTTTTCGGTAATGATTATTTTCTTAATAATCATCACCGCATTTGTTTTAGGTATCTTTATTTATGTCTTAACGATACAAAAGACTAGTATGTTTGGTGTTATGAAAGCTCAAGGAATATCGAATAGATACATTGGTAGCTCAGTTATTTTACAAACATTCTTGTTAGTTGCTTTTGGGATAGTGATAGGGTTAGTATCCACGACTCTCACCGGATTTTTCTTATCTGATATCATTCCATTTGCTACAAATTTATTATTCTACTCCATCATTACTATCGCCTTCTTTATCTTTGCTTTATTTGGAGCACTGTTCTCTGTTAATGCGGTATTAAAGATTGATCCTTTGAAAGCAATTGGAGGTTAATATGAAAACACTCATTGAAATGGTAGGTGTCACCAAAGATTTTCTACAAGGTGATAAGGTAATAAATGCTCTTAAAGAAACAAATTTCAAGGCCTTTGAAGGTGAATTAATAGGGATTGTGGGACCATCAGGGTCAGGTAAATCAACTTTTCTCACCATTCTAGGTGGTCTTCAGAAACCCACAACTGGTAAAGTTTTTTTGAATGGTCAGCCTTTTAGTGATTTAGATGTCAAAGAGAAATCAAAAATTCGTTTAGATAACATTGGATTTATTTTACAAGCTTCTAATCTCATCCCATTTCTATCTATTAAAGAACAAATGATTTTATATAATAAAATAACAAAAACAGCGATTGATCAAAATTGGATGAATGAATTGTTTGAAAAGTTAGATGTACAGAAGCTTAAGGATAAGTATCCCAATGAACTCTCTGGCGGAGAACGTCAAAGAAGTGCCATTGCGAAAGCTCTTTATCATCAACCATCCGTTATCTTTGCGGACGAACCTACTGCTAGCCTTGATACAAGTAGAGCTTATGAGGTTGTTAAACTCTTAGCTAAAGAAACTAAGGAACAAAAGAAAGCGACCATTATGGTGACTCATGATGAGCGAATGTTAGAGTATTGTGACAAGGTATATGTGATAGTCGATGGCATCTTATCCTTGCGTGGATAGTTTTATATGTTGCAATAAAGAATGAATAGGTTTAGAATCTAGGAATGAGAATCAACAACTATATCAGCTCTACAGGCTATTGTTCCCGTAGAGAAGCAGATGAATTAATTAAAAATGGTCGTGTGACTATCAATGGTACCCTGGCACTTATTGGACAACAAGTACAAGAGAATGATATTGTGAAAATCGATGGTCAACTCTTAGCACAAAAGCCACAGGCCATTTATTTAATACTTAATAAACCTAAAGGTATCACGTGTACCACGGATAGAAACATAAAGGGTAATATCATCGATTTTATCAATTATCCAGAAAGGATTTTTCCCGTCGGACGTCTTGACAAAGACTCAGAAGGACTTATCTTATTAACAAATGATGGTCAAATTGTAAATCAAATATTAGCACAAGAGAACAATCATGAAAAAGATTATCTTGTGAGTGTTAATAAAAAAGTGACACCAGATTTCTTAAACAACTTAAGAGAGGGTGTCAAAATTTATAATCCTGTCAAAAACGAATATACTGTCACTTATCAAAGTAAGGTAAAACAAATCAACAAGACATCTTTTAAAATCACCCTTACTCAAGGATTAAATCGACAAATTCGTAGAATGTGCACTGCCTTGGGGTACCAAGTAATACACTTACAACGCATTCGTATTATGAATATTCATCTTAACGATTTACCTGTTGGTAAATGGCGACTATTAAATGCTTTAGAGACTAAGCAATTACTTATTGATACAACGCAGAAATAATTTGATCAATAACACTTTCAAGATGTTTTACATTTCTTTGTTGAGCCATCGTAATTATGATGGCTTTTTTATCGGGTATCATCACTAATGTTTGACCATCAGTACCATGTCCAAAATAAAGATCTTGGTGATTGACCCACATGCCACTGCCATATCCGTATCTTCTAAAATATTGATGGGTAGGTGTATCATTCTTAGGGGTTAATACAGTTATCTTTTTTAAGAATTGTATCCAGTCTGATGAAACTAAGCTTTGATCATTGTTTAGTAAGACTTCACCTATTTTAAGAAGGTCTTCTGGCATTAAGAAAAGTTTAGTTGCTCCAGCGAGATAATGACCATAATGTTGCCAGTGAAAATCTTTAATATCTAAGGGATCAAAAAGTTGGTGTTGAATGACTGTTAATAAATCTTGTTTCAAATAACGTTCTAAAACAATGGCCAACAAATAAAAGCCGGCATTAGAATAAAGATAATGACTTCCAGGATGATATGTTATTGGTGTATTGACAACCAAATCGACTAAAGAATAAGGATCAAGTTCTTTGATATCATTTCTCATCAATAGTACTTGGTCAAAGCCGATAGTGTGATTTAATAAATGTTTTATTTTGAGTTGTTTTAAGTAAAACAAATTATCTTGATTTCTTAAATTAACAATGGGCTCTAAAAATGGCCAAACCAAGGTATCAATATTAAAATCATGATGTTTGTCAATGACCATTCCACAGAAAAGAGCCAAGACTGTCTTGGCAATACTGCGTACATCGGAGGGGGTCGTCTTATCATTAAAAGCGTGTCTAAAGACTTGATTATCCTGTTTAATCAATAAATAATGTAAATTGTCATCTTTTAATTGATTTACAAAGTTATCAAATTGTTCTTGAGTTAACATGATTCACATTCAACTTCTTCATTAATTGTCTTAACACCAAACAAAAAATATATTAAATGGGCAATCCACACAACTCCTAAAATAATCTGACCAATGGGTACTTGATGCATCATGAAAAAGCCTAAGCTCATCGTTAAGGTTGCAGTGACAATAAGATTTCTTTTTGCTTTGAATGTCATACCTTTCTTTAACAAGTAGGACTCAAGGTTGTTTTTATATAATTTGGTTGAAATGAACCAATGATAAAGTTTATCGGAAGAGCGTCCAAAACTTAGTGCTGCAATTAATAGAAAAGGAAAGGCTGGTAACAGTGGTACAATGGCGGCCACAAACCCTATCCCAAGACTAATTAATCCCACTAACATGTAAATACTTTTCTTAATATTATAGCCTCCAATCACTGAGTTAATAATACAAGCTCGACAGTAAAACTTCAATAAAAGTTATAATTTTGAAAAATATTGTCGATGAAGTTCTTTAATTTCCTCAGCAAATTCTTCAACAGGTCCATCGACTTGAGGATCTCTAATCACTTCTTCAACGCTTAAATTATAGATAGGACCACTTGAAACATTAAACTCTTTACACCATTCTCTAAATTGCTTTGACGAACTTGCATAGACAATTCGTCCTAAGCCATTCATGCCATGAGCAGCACTACACATTGGACAATGTTCACCTGAGGTATAGACGGTTGTTAATGCGCGCTCTTGTGGACTTAAATTCTGTGCTGCCCATCGTGCTATCGCAAATTCTGGATGTTGAGTGAAATCACCTGTTGCTATATGATTATGGTCTTCAAATAATACTTCTCCTGTTTGGGAAACTAAAAGTGAACCAAAAGGTTGATCACCTTTTGATAAGGCCTCTTTAGCTAATTCTACACATCGCCTAAGATGTTGGATATCATCTTTATGAATCATTTTAAAAACCTCCTATATAGGTGAATTGTACCATGTTATAATAAGAATCAAGAAAGGATTGAATAATAATGAATGAAGTACTAATGACTATTGAAAACAGAGCATCTTGTCGTGCTTTTAGTGACGATATGATTGCTGATGAAATAATTGAGAAGATTGCTTATGCGGGAGTCTGTTCTCCAAGTGCTAGAAATCTTCAACCTTGGAAGATTGTGGTCATCAAAGATAAAGAACTCATTAATGCAATGGATGATGAGGGAATGCGAGTTTTAAAAGCACAAGAAGACCCAAGTGCTTATAATCGCTTTATGGAAAGAGGAGGTCATTTGTTTTACAATGCTCCTTTAATGTTTGTTATCTTAAAGAAAGATAATGCTGATCTTGATGTGGGTATTGTGGCTCAAAATATTGTGTTAGCTGCCACATCTTTAGGACTGGGCTCTGTTCATTGTGGTATGGCAAGGATTCCTTTTGAAAATTTACAATTTCAACAACAGGTAGGAATCAATCATCAATGGCAACTTGGCACTACTATTTTAGTAGGTCATCCCGCTAAAGAGTTTACACCTCATACACCTGACCTAAATAAAATTGAATATATTAATGCAAAATAGTGTTACCAAGTAGATAATCATGAAATAATTAATTTAAAGAAGAGGTGGTTTATGTGAATCAAGCTCAATTATTAACAGTCTTAGAGGAGCGTTTTAAGGAAAATAGCTATCGACATGAAGGTGTCCAATGGCAACAAGTTACCAATCGCTTAAATGATTATAAGCTCAGTGTCCTTTTGGCAATGGAAGAGACAGGGGGACAACCCGATGTAATGGTCTTACATGGTGAATTAGTATATGTAGACTTCTCTTTGGAAAGTCCGACATTACGGCGTTCACTTTGTTATGATCGAGAAGCCTTGGATAAACGTAAAAAGAACAAACCTATTAATAGCGCAAAAGATGTGGCTAATGAAATTGGTATCCGTTTGTTAACTGAAGAAGAGTATTTTATTCTCCAATCCATAATGCCTGTCGATTTATCAACTTCTACATGGCTTGATACTCCTGTGGAGTTACGTAAATTAGGCGGTGCTCTTTTTGGAGATAGACGCTACAATCGAGTCTTCATCTATCATAATGGGGCAGATTCCTATTATGCATCTCGTGGATTTAGAGGAGTATTGAATTTATAAATATGAGTGCCAACTATGACTTGTCACTTTTATTACAAAATCTTAACATTAACTATCTAATCATAAGATATAATAAGGTTAGATAAGTAGGTGAAGTATGAAGTACTTATTAATTGGAATAATTACAACATTAATTAGAATTGGTGGCCAATTATTAATTCCTGTAGGACCTCCTTCAATCTTAGAACCATCACTATTTGCTAAAACTAATACAATGCCCGTAGCTTTTACTATCTATGGCATCATAGCTTATACCGTATTAGCGAAGTTATTCGATTTAATTAAAGATCAAATAGGTGGTCATCGTATAAAGCAGGGTCTGTTATATGGATTGTCATTAACTCTAATTTGGACAATTTATCTTTGGGAGCCACTTCCTCATGTTAATGCCTTAGATGTCATTACTTATCCTTTGGCCGATGGCATGGCTCTTATGGTAATGGGCATATTATTAGGTTTGTTGGTAGCTAAAACCAAAGAGAGCCGTCCTATTAAATGGTCAAATCGCAATTGGAAAATCATTATAAGTATTACTAATTATTTTGTTTTAGGAAGGTTGTTTCAATACTTGGTAATAGATATTTATTCAAGTTATGATTCAAAAACATTTGAAACAATTATATGGGCTACAATGACAGGGGTTGTTGTGTCATTAGTAATGATTTGGTATAGTCATTACATACAACCTAGAGTGTCAAAAATTATCTCGTTATTGATGTTATTTGGAATCAATTTATTTTTATTTAATTTCTTTATGCCACTAGTGTTCGACAATGATATCATTGATTTATTATTAAGAACATTTATTGATGTCTTTGTTGTAATTATCGCAATTTACATTAACAAGAAGGAGGACTTATTATATGAGTCAAACACATGAAGTTCAAGAAAGAATTCTAAATCCAATTAAAGGATTACCAATTTTAATACTCAATGTTATTTTAATAATAGTATCAATTGTATCCATTTTCTTTGGAATCGCATTACTATCAACTTACGAACCATCATTTTGGAAAGCTATACCCTTAATCGTAGGTATTATTTATATCGTGTTTGTTTCACCGTTTATTTTTGCTGGAATTCGCTCTCTTAAGCCCAATGAGGCTGTAGTCCTTACTTTGTTTGGAGACTATCATGGAACGATAAAAAAAGAAGGGCTCTACTTTGTTAATCCTTTCTCGGTCTCTTTTAATCCATCGACCATGAGTACTTCGACAGGTGAATTGCGTGCTGAATCTAGCGCATCAACTGCTACAGAATTAATGGCAGCATCTGCTAATCTATCTAGAAAAAAGATTTCATTAAAAGCCATGACATTAAATAATTCGAAACAGAAAGTAAATGATCAATTAGGAAATCCAATTATTATTGGAATTGTTGTAATATGGCGAGTTGTCAATACAGCAAAAGCTGTCTTTAATGTGGATAACTATACAGAGTTTCTATCAATACAGGCGGATACTTCTCTAAGAGATATTGTTCGTTTGTATCCTTATGACTTATCAGAAAGTAATTCTAACAAATCTTTGCGTTCCAGTTCTCAAGAAGTTGCGGAAGATTTACAACAAGAATTACAACGTCGTGTAGAAGTCGCAGGATTAGAAATCATGGATGCGCGTATTACCAACTTAGCTTATGCGAGTGAAATTGCTTCAGCGATGTTACAACGTCAACAAGCTTCAGCGATTATTGATGCGAAGCAAATGATTGTTGAAGGAGCTGTCTCAATGGTCGATATGGCACTTGAAAAACTAGAATCAGAGGATATTGTCAATATGGATAATGATCAAAAGGCCAAATTAGTAAGTAATCTTTTGGTAGTACTAGTGGGTAGTAAAGATGTACAGCCAGTTGTCCATAGTGACAATCAATAGCTTATGAAGAAACGTAAAAACATCGGTGTTTATACGGCTATTGGCCTTGCTGTAGGGGTTGCTATAGGGGTTATGACTGAAAACTTAGGTTTATGGATAGCCATTGGTATCGCCCTTGGAACTGGTATCGGAGCAGCTGTATCATCGTAATGTCTTATGTTACAATAATGTATGGAGTTATTTAATTCCATACATTTTTAATTTCAGGGGAGATTAGTATGAAATTTAAACAATTATTAATAGCTCTCGTTGTAATGATCATTGTTCTTGTGGGACTTGTGGTCTGGTTTGAAAGCGATGCTAAAAAAGAAATCAAGGCTATGCATTATGAAGAAATTGATATGAAGAAAGTAACAGATGGGACCTATGAAGCAGAAGTTGTGACTGATTTAGTGAGTGCTCATGTTCAAGTCGTTGTAGAAAATCATGAAATTAAGGATTTAATCATCTTAGAACACGATCATGGTCTAGGGTATGATGCTCAAGCGATACGCTTTAAGATTATTGAAGAGAATACTTATGATGTCGATACTATTTCGGGGGTAACACTCTCTGCTGAGGCGATAAAGAGTGCGACTAGTATTGCTTTGAAGAAGGGTTATTAAAGCATCAAACTATCTTGTAATTAAATTTAAGTGTTAATATGAATTGGTATTAGGAGAAAAAACTATGTTGATAGAAATCTTTAGTACCTTTTTAAAATTAGGATTGTTTGCTTTTGGTGGACCAGCAGCCCACATTGCAATGATGGAAAATGAATTTGTACATGATAAAGGCTGGTTAAGCCAAGAAGAATTTTTGAGCTTATTGGGCTTTACTAATTTAATACCTGGACCTAACTCAACAGAAATGGCTATGTTAATTGGACAAAAAAGAGCTGGTAAAAAGGGACTCTTAGTGGCAGGCTTTGCTTTTATTTTGCCTGCGATGATTTTAGTCATGTTCATTGGTTTCTTGTATCAGCGCTATCATGAGTTAGATCAAATTCAGACTATTTTTAATACTATGCAGCCAGTGGTGATGGCGATCATATTAAGTGCTTTGGTCAAAATGTTATCGTCTCAAATCAAAGATATTAATAAAGTTGTTATATTTATTTTGGCCTTAATTGCTGCTTGGTTTAAGATGAATGAACTGCTAGTTTTATTAAGTGCAGGACTTCTTTACTACCTATCTACCAAGATTAAGAAAGATAATTTATTTGTTATAGAACCGCTCAGTTTAATGAGCCTTTTTTTCATCTTTTTTAAGATTGGTCTTATCTTATTTGGTAGTGGTTATGTGTTGTTTGCTTTTGTACAAGCAGAGTTTGTAAATTCATTGGGACTCCTTAGTAATTCACAAATTGTCGATGCTATTTTAGTAGGAGAAATTACACCAGGACCTGTATTAACTACCGCTACGTTTATTGGTTATCAATTTCATGGCATTCTAGGTGGTCTAGTCGCATCCTTAGGAATCTTTTTGCCTTCGTTTTTATTAGTGCTCCTGTTAGGTTCAATATTTGAGCGACTTCAATCAATAAAATGGTTCTCAACGATCCTTAGTGGAGTAGCAATGGGCTCATTGGCCCTTATGGCTATGGTCTTGGTTAACATCGGAATGACGAGTTTAACTAGTGGCCTGTCCATAGCAATATTTGTAATAACATCAATTGGACTCATTAAATATAAAAAAAGTCCTTTCCTATTTATTTGTTTGACTCTTGTTTTAAGCTTGTTCTTGATATAATAGAACAAATGAGGTGAATATCATGGCTGAAAACATTATTGAAATTACTGTTAAATTAATAATAGCACTCTTTTTTTCAGGTTTAATTGGTACAGAGCGTGAGATTAATCAAAGTAGTGCTGGGTTAAAAACACATATTCTAGTAGGTATCTCTTCTACGATTATCGCTATTATTCAAATAGAAGCGATTCAGTATGCTCTGTCATTAGACTCTAATATTATCAGTATCGATCCAGTACGCTTGATTGCTCAAGTAGTAAGCGGGATAGGCTTTCTTGGTGCAGGAGCAATTATTGTAACCAGACGTACTATTCAAGGATTGACTACCGCTGCCTCTATTTGGTCGGTGGCTGCCTTAGGCTTAGCGATAGGGATTGGTTCATATTGGACTGCTAGTATTGGGTTTTTATTTGTGATTGGAACTTTAATCTTCTTTAAGCGTGTGGTCGTAGTAGATGCTCCACGTAGTGTCATTATTAAGTATTTAAATAAAACGAATGCGTTTGATGTTTTAGATGAAATATTCATAGAGTGTGAAGTCGAGTTAGAGACTAAACGTCTTCATGTGGATGTTGTAGGTGATCAGATGTTGTATACTCATGTTTTTAGACTCAATAATCCTCGAACTTTTGATTTTGATAAACTATCTAAAAAACTTATCGAGACTCGTTTTGTGGTTAGTATAGAAATGTCAGATATTGACTAATGAAACCTTTTGCTACTGGAAAATTACTTTATTTGGAGGAAGTCGATGATCCTTTCTTTTCTCTTAAACTGATGGGAGATGGGTATGCGATAGATTTAAGTGAAGGGGAAATAAGGGCTCCTTTTGATGGAGAAGTGAGTATGGTGTTTCCTACAGGTCATGCCTTAGCACTTGTCTCTAAGGATAATATGGAAGTCTTACTACATTTAGGTATTGATACGATTGAATTAGAGGGACGTGGATTTTTAACTCAAGTACATGAAGGACAAAGTGTCACTTGTGGTCAATTATTATCCATTATGGATTTAGAATATATTCAAAAAAATGGTAAATCAACAGTAGCGTTGTGTCTTTTTACAAGTGGTGAAAAAATTACTATTCTTAAACCACACCAACTTGTCACAAGCTCTAGTGAACACATCATAGAAATAAGAAAAGAGAAGTAGTATGGTCCGTAAAAGATTAAAGATATTTGGACTTGTACAGGGAGTAGGTTTTCGCTATCAATCTTTTTCATTAGCTCAGACCATGAATTTAGTTGGTTGGGTTAAAAATAATAGTGATGGTAGTGTGAGTATTGAAGTCCAAGGTGAACAACAAAAGATTCGCGATTTTATCGAGTGTTTACATACCAAGATAAGGTTTGCTCGTATTGATAGAATTGAAGAGGTTACTATTCAACTTCAATCAGAATCATCATTTAAAATTAACCAATAGTTTACAAAAGGAGTTTCTTATCATGTTACGATAAGAATGGTGAAGTTTATGAAATTAGAAGCTGTAAATATTGTTAAACATTTTTCAAAGAAAAAAATACTCCATGAAGTTACTTTTGAAGTTAATTCATCGCGTATTATGGGATTTCTAGGACGTAATGGGGCAGGTAAAACGACTACCATTCGTTGTTTAGTGGATGTATTTAAACAAGATTCCGGATCATTTGTTTTAGATGGAAAAGTGTTTAATCCCAATCATTATAAAATAGGATATTTACCTGAAGAAAGAGGTATGTATCAGAAGGCTACCTTACTAGATCAACTTGTCTATTTTGCTCGCTTAAGAGGTGCTACGCGTCAAGAAGCATTAAAGAGTGCGAAGTATTGGATTAATCGTTTTGATCTGAGTGACTTTGAAAAGAAAAGTCTAGAAGTTTTATCTAAGGGTAATCAACAAATGATTCAAATTGCTCAAGCTTTCCTTAATGATCCTGATATCATCATTTTAGATGAGCCATTTAGTGGTTTAGATCCTGTGAATGCTCAGATGTTTAAAGATATTATTGTGGAATATGCTAAAGAAGATAAATTGATTATCTTTTCCTCACATCAAATGTCATATGTAGAAGAGTTATGTGATGATGTCACTTTGATAAATGAAGGAAGAATACTAGTCAACGGCGATTTAAATACACTTAAACGTCAATTAGGTAAGAACAAGGCACTAGTGAAAGCAGATAATTTAAGTAATGAATTGTTGGCACAGACACTGTCCGAATTTAATCCAGAAGTCTCTAATAAGGGTGTTATTGTGACTTCAGATTTAGAACACCAAGAACTACTTAATCTAATCTTAAGTAAAGAAATAGAGATTGCCCAGTTTGGTTATTATGAGCCGAGTCTTCAAGATATATTCGTTAGATTGGTGAGTGAACATCATGCGTAATTACTTTAATGTTTTTCGTTTTGAGTTTTTGGATTTACTAAAGAAAAAATCAACGATGGTTGTAACAGTAATTTTAGCAGTTCTAATTTTTGGGGTATCTCTTATGCCATTAGTTTTACAGGATACAGATTCGGATGAAACTGATGATTTCTTAGAATATCAACAACAATTTGAAAGTGCTGGTTATGATTTATCTTCATTAGATGAGACAAATGTAAATGTTTTGGTTCAAACATTGAATATTCAACAAAATCAATTGTATGACACAAAGGAACAATTACAGACTGCTATTGAAAATGAAGAACATCCAATAGGCTTTAGTGTACATTCCTTATTGTCATTTGAAGCTATTTATTTTAATCGCGGTATTGTGAGCTATGAAGGTATTTTTGAAAGTGTTTTACGTCAAATATATCGAAACAGTTCTTATAATGAATTAGGTATTGAGCCCCAAGCAGTTGAACAAATTGAGAACACACCTATTGAAAGTGAAACAACTATATTAGGTCGTGATAGTGTCGGTAACTATCTGATCACATATGTTCTTTCCTTTGTCATTTACTTTGTGGTCTTAATGTATGGTAACTCTATTGCAACTAGTGTTGCTCGAGAGAAAGATAGTCGTACTATGGAATTATTAATTACCTCTACAAAACCGACTCAACTCATTTTAGGGAAGGTAAGTGCGGTGGTAAGTTTGTCATTACTACAAGTAGCAATTATTGTACTATCTGGTTTTATTGGCTTCACTATCGCAAAAGATGCCTATCCAGAAGTAGTACTAATGATTTTTGAGAGTACACTCACATTTGATATGGTATTTGTGACACTGTTCTTCTCAGTCTTTGGTTATCTATTATATATGTTTATCTATGCGTCATTAGGGTCACTAGTATCGCGTATTGAGGACTTAGCTGCCTCTGTGATGCCCATTACTTTTGTTGCTATGATTGGACTCTTTATTTCAATGATGTCTATTCAAAATGTTGATGGTATCTTAAATCGCTTAGCTTCTATTATTCCATTCACCAGCTTTATTGCGATGCCAACACGTTATCTTTTAACGGTCGTTTCAACCTTTGATATGGTATTGGCGATGACTCTTTTGATTGTTACCACAATCATGTTTGCTTATTTGTCCATTAAGATTTATCGTTGGGGAACGTTACATTATGGTAACAGAGTGGGATTCTTTAAGGCGATTAGGGAAGTCTTCAAGGCACATTAAAGTCATGAGCTTGACAATGATTTAACAAGCTACTATAATATATTTATCTTCAGGGCGGAGTGAAAGTCTCCACCGGCAGTATACCCTGCGAGCCACTTAGGTGGTTGAACTTGTGAAATTCAAGTGGCGACAGTTAAAGTCTGGATGGAAGAAGGTAAATACTTGTTTTGTATTTATTTTTAGCCCCGAGGTGTCGGGTCTTTTTTAATTAAAAGGACGTACATTGAGAGGAGTTATTATGACAGCTATGACAAGAAAGAAGGAATTATTTTCCACATCTACCCTTGTAAAAATTGGAGTTCTAGGAAGTTTAGGAGGCATCTTGATGCTCTTTGAGTTTCCTTTACCATTTGCGCCAAGTTTTATGGGAGTTGATTTATCAGACACGCCAGTAATGCTCAGCAGTATGGCTTTGGGGCCTTTAGCAGGGGTAGTGACCTCGTTTGTTAAGATTGTAATCAAGCTTCTTATGAAACCCACTACGACTGGATTTATTGGGGAACTATCGAATCTCGTCTTAAGTATTTCAATCGCATTAACAGTTGGTTTCATTTATAAGATGAAAAAAGATCGCAAAGGAGCTATTATCGCAGTCGCAGCAACAGTGATTACGATGTCAGCCGTAGCGTTAGTTACCAATGCCTACATCATCTATCCTGCTTATGTGAATGTACTAGGTTACAATATGAGTGATTTAATTGCTCTTACGAATTCACTTAATGGATTAGTTCATGATTATTGGTCCATGATGTTCTTTATGGTAGTACCATTCAATGTGGTTAAACAGGGCTTCGTGGCAATTTTAACTATTATTTTATTAAAACATGTAGAACCCTTAATTAGATAAATATCATTTGGAAACGCTAAGTCGTTTCCTTTTTTTATAATATTATGGTCATCATAGTGGTTATTAGTACGTTGGAGGATTATGATGGAAATAAGCTAGTAACGAATCCAGCAAAATGAAAGGAGGAAACTAACGATGACAAATCGAACAAGACGGATGTTACTAATGCTGTTATTGATAGTTGTTGGAGCACTAATTTTAGTGGGATGTAGTAGTGCACCTGCTAATGACAATATGAATGACAACAACGGTAATACAAGCGAAAAGATGACTTTAGAAAAGCTTGCGGAGTTTGATGGCAAAGATGGCAATAAGGCATATATTGCGGTCGATGGTATTATTTATGATGTCACTGATAATCCAGCCTGGCCAGATGGTGAACATAATGGCGTAATGGCAGGACAAGATGTGTCTGATATATTAAAAAATGATTCTCCACATGACCTAGACATCACCGATGACTTGCCTGTCATAGGTGAATTGGAATAATCATATAAAAAAGCGGTGTTATCCGCTTTTTCTATCCTCTAAGATTAAATCTAATGATTTCTTTGTCAATGAATTGATTGTCCTAGCATTTTGTCTAAAATCATCTTGCAGGGCAGCATTCGCAATGTTAATTAAACTAGAAGTAACAGGAGTTTTTATTCCATAGTATCGTCCTAGTGATTCTAAAAGTACGAGACCTTGAGGAACATCTTCTGTAATGTAACGTGAATCTACTTGAGTAGGTCCTTTAATAGGATTAGGCATCTGGGCATACCACTCAAAGACTTCCTTAGCATCACGACTATCATCCAGTGTGTTTCGATATTTACACGCTTGGAGATAAGGTACTCTTTTACTACCTAAGCGCTCCATAACATTCATTTTCTCATGATCTAAAGCCTCTACGATATTCCATACACTAGGAGTAAACACTTCACGATACATGTAATATTCACCTTCAGTCTTTTCAATCCGGGGAACACTCATAATAGCACCCACTGTATGAACAATTAAATTAGGATTGTGTAAACCCGCATCAATTACTGAAGTGAGATACTCAAAAGGATAACCTATTAAATCAAGTTTCTTGATGGTCTGTTCTTTCTTATGTTGTGGATAGATTCCTAAGGGATTACGGGCATTACGAAAGCTTATTTTAACAGTTCCAGGTTCTTTAATACGACAATCTATAAAAGAACTTTGAGCTTCTACAATAGTTAAATCTATATTTGAGCAATGTTTAAGTACATAAGCTGTAGAAAGATAACCTGGATTTAATATTAATATATGATCATCTCTTAGATAAGGTTTAATTCGTTTAATTAAGGCTTCATGATAATTTGTTTGAATATAAACGATAATGACATCACTTTTTCTAATTAAAGATAAGTCTTTACTCACGGTATCAATAGTGACTTCTTGAATATTGTTGTTATCGATGAGCTTAATTTTCTTATTGTTAATAAGATAATTGTAGTTTTCATTATGCATGGAATCTGTAGTTTTGATAAGACTGACTGTGTGACCTTTTAAAGTTAAATCGGCAGCAACACTACTTCCTGCATTACCAGCACCTAAGATTGCGATATTCACTAAATTCCTCCTTTAATTAATAATGAATTAAGTATTTCTTTGGTATGTTTACCAAAAAGGGGACCACCAGTTATTTGATTCATTCCCGGGGCACCATTGTATTCAATAAAAAGCGGTTCACCATCTTTATCAATTGTAAAATCCCACCCAATAATCATAAAATGATGTGTTAATAGATGAGCTTGTTTAACTGCCTCAATGACTTTGTTGTAATTGGGTAGTGTAATTGATTCAAACTCAATATTTGTATCAGGATGATGAGTTAGCCATTGTCCCAAGACATTGACACCTTTAGTATGTAGAGAACCATCATCATTTATCGCTACAGCAACACCACCACTGGTGAAGTTATCCAATTTAGAACCACCTTGACCTATTCTTAAAATAGCTGAAGAGATATGGACCTCTCCTTGATACAGATAAGAAATGATACGAATAGTATTGAGTGACTCAGGATGTAGTGATTTAAGAATTTCGTGTTGGTCTGCTATCTCTTGGATGATGTAATTAGATTGATAAGATTGTAAAAGGTTGTCAATAGAATATTGTCTTTGTTTATAGAAGGTGATATCAATCCCTTCACCACTATGTATCGAAGGCTTAATCACAAATGTTGTTTCTTTTGATAACAAGTTTAAGGCCATGTCATAGGTTATGATGTTGTGTTGTTGATCATAAAGGATACCATGACTATTTTTAAGGATAAAACGTGGTTGTTTTAATGTTGGAAACAAACGATCATAAAAACACTTATCGGTATAAGCTTGTCTGAATTCAACTTTGTTTACTTTGGGATAAATGGTAGTCCAATAAATATCTTCTGGGATGTAGTAAGGATTGTATCGTTGGTCCTTAAATCCATAGAGATCAAACCACATTTTATGAGGTTTAATATTATAGGAATTCCAGAAAGTTAATACATCTTTCTGAAATTGTTGATTAGTACCCTTGAATCCACCATTCATGGATTTTAGTTGCTGTCTGCAGCTACGTCTTGCTTCAATTGCTAGACGCTGATGGTCAAGTCTGTGATAAATCTTTCGACTAATTCTTTCAAGTCGATGAGCTTGGTTAATTGATTGTTTACTTATTTTCATTCATCCTTTCAAAGAAAAATGTAAAAACCACAAAAAACTTGTGATTGCTGAAATATCGTATTTTCTGACTTACGTCTTGATATATATCAATTATAACATAAATAGGAATTATTTTCTTGAAAGAAAAAAGACTCTTAGTGATAAGAATCTTTTAGTTGTTATGCTACTTTACGAATGATACCTAATGGAGTACCATAGTGACCTTGTCCAAGTGGGTTATCTTTTAGGATTTGAAGTAGTTGTTTAATATTGATTGGGTCACTACTACCAAGGATGTTTCCACCTAAATCATTGATGTCTGCCACGACAACGGTGATATTTTTATTAAAGACACTTTTCAGCTCTTTACTCACTTGATCAGGATTATTAGGTCCTAAGATGACATACTGATCAAAAGGTGGGATGTTAGAGCTAGCAGGCCCATCGATAACACGTGCTTTATCTCCAGCAATGCGATAGAAGTCACCCTTACGGCCGATAAGCTTACTGACAGCCGCTACAGCGGACGCTAGCAGGATTTTGAATGTGCCACACTCTCTAAGTGCCATTTCCATTGTCTCAGGCATACCAATGCCTATACCATGAGGAGACTTAGTAACATACTTTGAAAGAAAGGTAGCCAAAGGGCGAGGATGTACATCCTTAATGTGAAGGGCACGTCCTTGAGAGATAGCGACGATTTTTTCGCTAATAAAAACAATATCATTTTCTTCAAGATCTTCATTGGGTAGATATTGCTTAAATAATTCTATTAAATTGTCTCCAGGCATGACGACATGTGTTTTAATTGGAACTCTTAAGTATTTTTGATTGTCAACGATTGTTTCTAAATTCTTATTATCATTAGTTGTAATATTCATAATTTGCACTTTCTAGCGTGATTAGCCAATATTTCCTTATAAATTCTATCACATAACTAATTAATTGAAAATGCCTTTTGCATAAAAAAACCAGATTTTCATCTGGTTTATAGTTTTAATAGATATATCCGTAAGATGCTGCTGCGGAAGCACTAAGTGTACGTGTATTACGATTCCATGCAGCGTAGTTCCATCCCATCTCTGAAATGACGATTGAACCATCAGCATTAACTCTTTCGACAAATGCTACGTGGTTGTAAGAAGGGTATACAACTGCTCCAACTGCAGGTTGACCATAAACAACTGGTAAACCATAAGCTGACGCTCTACCTAACCATGTGTTAGCATTTCCTAAGCCACTTGGTAATGGACGTCCAATTTCAATACGACGTTGGGCAACCCACCAAGTACACCAACCAGCTGCATAAGTGTTAGATGAACTGTATTTAGTACCACTGGAAGCTTTATAACTTTCATAAGTTCTAACAGGTTCAGGTTTTTTAGCAACATTAACTACGAAGTGATGTTCAACGCGATTTCCTGAACTATCTTGAGCATAAGCTACAAAGTCATAGTCACCAGGTTTAGTATCATCATATGTACCATCAATTTCGACAGCTAGTTCTCCGTCAACGCTATCTTCTACACTGAAGAAACCAGCGATAACTTCAACATCAAACTCTTCTTCATAATCAACTTTAATTGTTCTAGCTTTTTCTGTAAAAACAGGTTTTTCGGTATCAACTACAGAAATTGTCTTTGTTAAGGTAACTTCATCAAGGCCTTTATTAGCTTTGAACGTTAAGACTTGTTCCCCAAGTTGTTCTGTTTCTACAACAGGAAGCGATAATGAATCATAGCGACCAGCCACTACTAGATTTTGTGGATCTAAGCTATCACCATATTCAAGTATAATTTCTTCGCTTGTAACTTCTAATCGGACTGGTTCATTAGCTATAGTAGCCATAGGAACCAATACTTCCTCGGGGATTACTTCTTCTTGTGAGCTTACTAGGATTGAAGGGCTAGCCCATCCTCCTATAAGTACAAGTGCTGTAATAACTCCCTTTGTAAGTAATGATTTATTCATTCGAGCACCTCTGTTTGTTTTTTTTGCGAAATGTTCTTCGCTTGTTTGTTATGTGACAAAGCTGTCACTTAGTTCAACACTATTGAATGATAACCCATTTGTTCTAAAAAGGCAAACTTTAGGAGACTTTATCACATAACTTCACACAAATTGTTCATACTAAAATATATTTTTTTATTCAAAAATTACAAAAACGTCACTGAACAAGAGGGTTTTACTATTTATGAAAATATTTTCAGTAGTTCACTTAAATACGATAAATTTGTTATAATGTTTCCATAGATTAAAGGAGCCAATTATGAAGCTGCATCTTAAACAAAAAGTGTTTTCGTTCGTAGGACACTTTACTATTAAAGACGATCAAGGTCAAGACCGCTATAGTGCACAATCAGAAGTATTCTCATGGGGCAAGAAATATCATGTCTATAATCAATATGAAGAAGAAGTTATTTTTATTCAAGAAAAAGTTTTCTCATTTCTTCCAAAATTTTATATCAGTATTCATGGACAAGAAGTGGGATATATTGAAAAGAAGTTCACTTTCTTTAGACCTAAATATGAGTTAGTCGCACACGGATGGGAAATTGAAGGGGATTGGACAAGTCATCATTATGATATTAGCCATCTTGGAAAAAGAATTGCCACAATCCGCAAAGAATGGTTTACATGGGGTGACTCCTACTATGTCGACATCCAAGATGACCAGCATGAATTAATGTGCTTAGCCATCGTCATCGCCATTGACTGTGTATTAGATTCACAGCAAGCAGCTTCCAATAGCGCAAACAATTAATTAAGGAGCAACTTTTGAAAACAATTATTGAAATTCTTAAAGTCATTATTTTAGGTATTGTCGAAGGTATTACCGAATGGCTACCCATCAGTAGTACCGGTCACATGATATTAGTCGATGAGTTCATCGTATTAAATGTTAATCCAGCATTTAAGGAAATGTTCTTTGTAGTCATTCAATTAGGAGCTATCTTAGCTGTAGTCTTGTTGTATTTTAATAAACTCAATCCTTTCTCTAATAAAAAGAGTAAGCAGGAAAAATTAAACACTTGGGACATTTGGTTTAAGGTTGTTGTAGGATGCATACCAGCAGGTGTCTTAGGAGTGCTATTTGATGATTGGTTTGATAAGCACTTTTATAATGGTCCAGTGATCGCCATCGCCCTTATTGTTTATGGTATAGCATTCATTGTGATCGAAAATAAACAAAAAGATCAAACACCCACAATATCATCCTTTAAACAATTAGATTATAAGACTGCTATCTTAATAGGTGTCTTTCAATCACTATCCTTAATACCAGGTACCTCAAGATCTGGATCAACTATCATTGGGGGGATGTTATTAGGGACCTCGCGTTTTATAGCCACAGAGTTTTCATTCTTTATGTCAATACCCATCATGTTTGGCGCATCCTTATTAAAGCTTGTTAATTTTGGTTTTAATTTTGAAGTAATTGAATTAGCTTATTTGTTAATAGGAATGTTTGTAGCCTTTGTTGTTTCGTTAGTAGCTATCCGTTTCTTAATTCGCTATCTTAAGAATAACGACTTTAAGATCTTTGGTTGGTATCGTATTGTCTTAGGACTTATTGTTCTTATCTATTTTGGTTTACGCTAATGTTATCACTAGAATATCTGTTATTAGAATCAGATCGTTTGTGGTTAAGACCTATTGAAATGAAAGATGCGGATAATATTTATCAACATTTTACTCAAGAAATAACAAAATATATGTTTCCCAATCCAAATGCGAATGTTTTAGAAACAGAAGGATTTATAAGAACCTGTATCATTAAAAGAAGAAAACTTGAAGATTTAGTGATGACGATTATCTCAAAAGACACTTATGAATTTATAGGATTAGTAGGTATTCACTCTCTACATACTTCAAGTCCAGAACTAGGGATTTGGATAAAAAAAGAAGCTTTCCATCAAGGCTTTGGTAAAGAAGCCATAGAAACCATGATAGAAACCTTTAATGAGTTAAGAGAAGTAGATTATTATGTTTACCCAGTGGATTCTAGAAATATCTCAAGTCAGAAACTAGTTCTAGCTTTAGGCGGACAATATGTTTCTCATGAACAAAAAATAGTGGACTCTAATAAGATATTAGAGATTGATACATACCATATTTATCAAAATTAAAACCATTCCTGTGGTGGGAATGGTTTTTATGTATGAGCCTGAGAACTCTATACCCACGGTGAGTATAGCTCTCAGACAAGAATATAACATCCTCCTAAAGTATGAAATTATCTAAAAAACGTCTCATACTTTAGTATTAAATAATGATGATTAATCATTTTTTGATCCCAATAGAATACTAATTATTTCAGCTCGACTATTTACTTGGAATTTACCAAATATGTTACTAACGTGACTTTTAACTGTACTTTCTCCAATAAACAGAGTATTACCGATGTCTTTATTTGACTTACCCGCCAGTAATAATTGAAGAATTTCTTTTTCACGCTCTGTCAACAATTCATAATAAGGTTGAGTTGATATGATATGATCTTGTTCTTTTGGATTCATTTTCGAGAAAATATTGACAAAGCCATTATCCTTTAACACCAGTGATAATTGATATCGTAATGAAGGTAGTAAAAATAAGTTAAGAACAATCACGATTAATAATAAGATTGTAATTTGAGAGCTAGCTAAATGCAGTACCACCATAGTCTGTGCCAACACGTTACCTGTGATTTTACCAATCACACGAGCCAAGATACCTAAACCAAATGTTCTTAAGGGTGAGAAAGTTTCTTCAATAACTTCCGATAGTAAAGCAAACCAAGCAATATCAAATAAGCTTGTCGCAACGATGATAAAAAAATTAATGATATATGGTCCAGCAAAAAAGCCTTCAAGAAAACTAAAAACGAGTGTACAAAGTGTCAAAAGGGCAATAGGAATATAGAGATATCCATTAAAATTAGTGATTCCCATTAATCGATACACTAAAAACATCACAAAAGTATAAATCACCACATTAATGATAAGTGTTAATGATGTTGATATAAGGTTACTTTGATAAACAAAGTGAGTAAATAGGGTCGTATTTAATGTAAGGATAACGATAAAAACAAATAGCGTCATAATAGGCGCAATACTTTGGATGGTAGGTTTGCTATCAGTGTTTAAGGTAGTTCCTATCGAAACGATGAGGTGTGAACCAAAAACAATTGCTAATATTATTACAATTAAACCAATCTGAACACTTGTATAAATGGCAACTAAACGAACGATACCATATATTATATGGGTGAACATTAGGGGAAGTGCACTTAACAGAAGTCTATTTTCTCTATTTACAAAGGTTCTTATATAAAGACCTGCCATTGCGACCATGAGACCGGAAATAAAACTGATCAACATTAATCCGAGAATATGGAAAAATAGATGGCTAAATAGGAATAAAGTTAAAGATACTAGTATTAATAAGGGACCCCAGCGAAGCATTTGAAAAGAACCCTTGGTCTTTTTATATAAAGTTGCTGATAAAATAAGTCCCAAGCCATGAGCGGGCATAATTAAGAAATAAAAGTTCCATCTTGTTAAGTTTGTGAACTCTGTTAATTGAAGAATTAGTGCAGGTTCCAACACAAAAACAAAAGTAAACGCAAAAATACACGAAAACCCTAGTACTGCCCGTAAATTGTCTCTATTCAGCATTTGAATCATCAGAGTACCTCAAGCTTCATTTAATTAATTTAATCGTTGTATCTAAAGTAATAATACCATTTAATTATTCAGATTAAAACAACTTAGATTTTCTATGAGATTAATTTAAAATGAAGTATAATGTACCAAAGGAGTGACTATGAAAATATTTGCGACCAAAAAAGCATTAGATTATTTTTCAGTAGACCATGAAAGTCAAAAAATAGACGAATCTTTTAACCAATGGGCAATGATGTTAAAACGTGTTAATCGACGCAATTTGTTGTTATTGATGCATATTCCATCTCGTTATTTGGTTATTTTCTTTGGATTTAAAAAGCCGAAAAAAGATAAACATGAGCCTTTTATTTATAATTTGATGCGTGAGTTTTATGAGAGTAAATCTGTAAATACATCTGTAATTGATGATTTATTGAAGCCAGGGCAATTATCTTTTCATCCAAGTGCTTCAAAGAAAGTACTAGGTCATTTAAATATAAAATTTAGCGACTTAGAAGCTTGGTCTCATGATTTTGATTATGAAAATATACTTCAAAGTGAATTAATAGAAGAAATGAATTGGTACGAAGGGATTCATTATCAACAAAAGAAAGAAGATAGTTTTTTTGTATTATTAGAAAAAGAATATCCACATCTATATAGTGAAACACCAGCTCTTGAGTTGAGTACGAAGCTATTATTAGACAACTATCGAGTGGAACGAAATTTCCATGTCCATCCTAATATGTCACTTCATGACTTTCATCGTTTATTACAAATTGGCTATCAATACTCTGACTCCTATATTCATAGTTTTTATACATTAGACGAACAGGGAGACATATTAGACGAAATATCCAATTTATTTGAATTTAACGATGAAATACTCGCGACCACAAGAGGCAATGAAAATCATACGACTCTTACAGATGTGTTTTCTGAAGTGAACTCTTTGTTATATGTATATAACTTTGAGGCGGAATGGCAGATTCTGATTACACCTATTAAAAAGAAACTAATGGTCGATAAGCGTTTACCTTATTGTTCACAATCATTTTCGGAAGCACCTCATGAATCTTTAGGTTCAGAAGAAGATTACGATTTTTATCTTGAATTTGTACAACATATGATACACCCATTATTTAGAAGTTATTTTGAAGCAGATGGTACCTTTGATCAACAAGCAATCAATCAATTAATTGAAAAAGAAATGTATCGATAATTAAGGAGGAGAATTTTATGCAAAGTAAAGTATTGAGTGAGTTTTTAGAAATTAATTTAACAAAACTTAAAGAGGAAGGACTATACAATAAAATAGATTCTTTATCTGGAGCAAATGGTCCTGTCATTGAAATAGAAGGAAGACAATTAATAAATCTTTCAAGTAATAACTATTTGGGTCTGGCAGATAATCATCGATTAATCGATAAAGCCAATGAAGCTAATGTGAAATATGGGGTTGGGGCAGGGGCCGTCAGAACAATAAATGGTACGATGGATGTTCATGATGAATTAGAAAGAAAAATAGCTGAATTTAAACAAACAGAAGCTGCGATAGCATTTCAATCAGGATTTAACTGTAATATGGGAGCCATCTCAGCTGTAATGGATAAAAATGATGTTATTTTTAGTGATGCGCTAAATCATGCCTCTATTATTGACGGATGTCGTTTATCGAGAGCTAAAATAATTCCTTATAAACATAATGATATGGACGATTTAAAACAAAAAGTACAAGAAGCAATAGATTCTAATCTGTATGTTAAGAAAATGATCATTACCGATGGAGTCTTCTCTATGGATGGAGATATAGCGAAGCTGGATAGTATTGTTAATATCGCCAAAGAATTTGATTGTATGGTTTATGTCGATGATGCTCATGGATCAGGTGTTATGGGACAAGGAGCTGGAACTGTTAAACATTTTGGCTTACAAAAAGAAGTTGATTTTCAAATGGGAACACTATCTAAAGCAATAGGTGTTGTAGGAGGGTATGTGGCAGGATCACAGGCTCTTATCGATTGGCTTAAAGTAAGAGCTAGACCATTTTTGTTCTCAACATCCTTAACTCCAGCAAGCGCAGCCGCCTGTATTGAAGCTATTGATATATTAATGGAATCAACAGATCTACATGATAAGTTGTGGGAAAATGGTAACTATCTAAAAAAGGGTCTCAAGGTATTAGGTTTTAATATTGGTGATTCACAAACACCAATTACTCCATGTATCATTGGTGATGAAAAATTAAGCCAACTCTTTTCAAAACGACTCAATGAAGAAGGTGTTTATGCCAAGGCAATTGTTTTTCCAACAGTTCCCATGGGGACAGGTCGTGTAAGAAATATGCCAACGGCAGCTCATACAAAAGAACAATTGGATAGGGCACTTGAAATATATCGAAAAGTTGGTTTAGAGTTAGGAGTCATCGATTAAATGAAAAGGATTTTAGTAACAGGAGCCAATGGTCAAATCGGAAGTGAACTCGTAACATATTTAAGACTACTTTATGGAGACCAAGAAGTTATTGCGTCAGATATTACTTTAGAAAACTGTAGTAGTCCGATGGAAGTCTTAGATGTTTTAGATCATGAAAAATTTAGGAACATCTGTGAATCTTATCAAGTAGATACATTAATTCATTTAGCAGCTATTTTAAGTGTCAATGCGGAAAAGAATCCTCAACTGGCATGGGATGTAAATATGCAGGGTTTGTTAAATGGTCTGGAAATAGCCAAAGAATTTAACTTACAATTCTTTTCGCCATCCTCAATTGGTGTCTTTAGCCATGAAAGTCCTAAAGATAAAACACCACAATTAACGACCATGAGGCCGACTACTATGTATGGAATCTCTAAACTATCAGGTGAACTTTTATGTGACTATTACTATCAAGTGTTTGGCGTTGACACACGTTCGGTACGTTTTCCAGGACTCATTTCATCAGTTACACCACCAGGAGGTGGTACGACAGATTATGCGGTCGAAATTTATTATGCGGCAATCAAAGATGGTCATTATACTTGTCCAATCAAAGAGGACACCTATTTAGATATGATGTATATGGGAGATGCTCTTAAATTAATTGTTGATTTAATGGAAAGTGATTCTTCTTTATTAAGTGATCGTAATGCTTATAACGTGTCAGCAATGTCAGTTTGCCCCAAAATGATAGCAGAGAGTATTCAAAAATACATTCCTGATTTTACAATTAGTTATGAGATTGATCCGCTCAAACAATCTATTGCGGAGTCTTGGCCAAATAGTATCGATGTTAGTATTGCTCAAAAGGATTGGCATTTCAATTGTCAATATGACTTAGATAATTTAACGAAGCATATGTTAGCTTCGCTTCAAAAATAATTACTTCATTTGCTAATGGAACTATTTTATTATAAAACTATATATAAGAGGTGAGTTAAAATGAAAAAGAAGTTTGAAGATTTAGTTGATGACCTTAAAGATAAAGGTGAAGACCTTTATGAAAAGGCCAAGGATTCAGGAGCTATAGAAAAAACAGAAGAGCTTGCTGAAGAGTTAAAGAAGAACGCTCACAATTTGTTAAAAAAAGCACAAGACAAACTGAAAAAAGACGATTAATTTCGTCTTTTTTAAATGTAAGCGTAATCATTGAAAAGTCCACTAATAAAAGCGTTTACATGTATCAAACCTGTTGCAAATTCACTAGTTAACGTTTATAATAAATATGCTAAAAGTTAGTTAAGAGTAACTTTTAAGAAGGAGGGGAACAATGCTAGGAAGAATTCATTCATTCGAGAGTTTTGGAACGGTCGATGGACCTGGTATTCGCTTCGTTATTTTCTTACAAGGATGTCCATTAAGATGTCTATACTGTCATAACCCGGATACTTGGGCTTATGAAGAGGGCACGGAGTATAGTGTTGAGGAAGTTGTTTCAGAAGTTAGGAAATACAAATCGTACATTAAAAAAGGTGGGGTTACTATTTCTGGTGGAGATCCTTTAGTTCAACTAAATTTTGTAATTGCTCTATTTAGTGCACTTAAAGAAGAAGGTGTTCACACATGCCTTGATACTTCTGGTTATCTCTACTCTAATATGACTCAAGCTAGTTATAAGAGACTGTTAAAAGTAACTGACTTAATATTATTGGATATTAAACATATCGATAATGAAAAGCACAAAGAACTTACTGGTCAACCTAACAAACCAGTGATGGCTTTTGCGGAGTTTTTAAGTGATAACAAGCAACCTATGTGGATTCGTCATGTCTTGGTACCAGGATATAGTGACGATACTAATGATTTAATTAATTTAAGAAAATACATCGATACACTTCAAAGTGTGGAAAAGGTAGAAATCTTACCTTACCATACAATGGGTGTTGATAAATATAAACGGCTCAATATGACTTATCCCCTTGAGGGACTTCCTGAGCCTACCGCCGATTCGGTAGCATTAGCGAATCGTATCGTAGTTGAAGGAGAGTATTCAAGTGAAAACATTGCTGTTCCCTACAGGGAAGCACTTAGTTGAAGTTCCCTGTAATACATGTGATGCGACTTACTCACTTAGTGAAGTAGCACATCGAGTCGCACAAAAGTTTGAAAATATTGAGTATCATCTATTACCAATGGATGAACAATTACCTGAAATAGCCAAAGCTTGGGATGTTACACAAGTTCCTGCTTTAGTACTTATTGACGAAGGAGAAATCGTTGGTAAGGTTCATGGCTATCAACCAGATGAGATTTTAGAATTATATATACAAGCAAAAATGAAAGAGGAGATATATTAATGAGCAACGCGTGGAAGAATTTTGTCGGTGGTGAGTGGGAAAAAGAAATCAACGTTCGTGATTTCATTCAAAAAAACTACACACCTTATGAAGGAAACGATGAGTTTTTAGAAGAACCTACTAAGGCTACTAAAGCTTTATGGGAACAAGTATTAGATCTTAACCAAAAAGAAAGAGATGCAGGTGGTGTATTAGATGCTGATACTTCAATTATTTCTAGTATCAAGTCACATGGACCTGGGTATCTAAATAAAGATTTAGAAAAAATTGTTGGTTTCCAAACAGATAAACCATTCAAACGTTCATTACAACCTTCAGGCGGCATTAGAATGTCTGAACAAGCTCTAGAGTCTTATGGTTTTAAGATTGATGAAGAAGTAAGTAAGATTTTTACAGAATATGCTAAAACACATAACCAAGGAGTCTTCGATGCCTATACACCAGAAATTAGAGCAGCTCGTCGTGCAGGTATTATTACTGGCCTTCCAGATGCTTATGGTCGTGGTCGTATTATTGGTGACTATCGTCGTGTAGCTTTATATGGTATTGATCGTTTAATTCAAGGTAAAAAAGATGATTTAGAAATTCTATCAGGTACGATGACTGAAAAACTTATTCTTGAAAGAGAAGAACATTCAGAACAAATTCGTGCATTACAAGATATGAAAACAATGGCATTAGCTTATGGTATTGATATTAGTCAACCAGCAACTACTGCTCAAGGAGCTGTTCAGTTCGTATATTTTGGTTATTTAGCAGCTATTAAACAACAAAACGGTGCAGCGATGTCACTGGGTAGGACGACAACGTTCTTAGACATTTATTTTGAAAGAGATCTAAAAGCAGGAGTCTTAACAGAAGAAGAGGCTCAAGAAATCATGGATCACTTTGTTATGAAACTTCGTTTAGTTAAATTCATGAGAACACCAGACTATAACGATTTATTCTCAGGAGACCCAACATGGGTTACTGAATCAATCGGTGGTATGGGCTTAGATGGTCGTACATTAGTTACTAAAAACTCATTTAGAATGTTACACACTCTAGTAAACTTAGGACCTGCACCTGAACCAAACATGACAGTTCTTTGGTCAAAGAACTTGCCACAAGGATTCAAGGAGTTCTGTGCTAAGGTTTCAATTGAAACATCTTCAATTCAATACGAAAATGATGACTTGATGCGTATTGAAATGGGTGATGATTACGGAATTGCTTGCTGTGTATCAGCTATGAGAATCGGTAAGGATATGCAATTCTTTGGTGCACGTGCCAACCTAGCTAAAGCACTTCTTTATGCAATAAATGGTGGTAGAGATGAAAAAACAGGAGATCAAGTAGCTCCAAGATTCCAAACTATTACTAGTGAAATTCTAGATTACGAAGAAGTCATTACCTTATATGACCAAACATTAGAATGGTTAGCAAAAGTATATGTTGATGCATTGAATATTATTCACTATATGCATGATAAATATTCATATGAATCATCACAAATGGCATTACATGATCGCGAAGTCAGAAGATTGTTCGCAACAGGAATTGCTGGTTTATCAGTAGTTGCTGACTCATTATCAGCCATTAAATATGCACAAGTTAAACCAATTCGTGATGAACGTGGTATTGCGGTAGACTTTGAAGTAGAAGGAGATTATCCACTCTTTGGAAACAATGATGACCGTGTTGATAGCCTCGCAGCAGAACTTGTTAAAGTCTTTATGAATAAGATTCGTAAACAACATACATACCGTGATGGAGTTCACTCTATGTCAATCTTAACCATTACTTCAAATGTGGTGTATGGTAAGAAAACAGGAGCAACACCTGATGGTAGAAAAGCAAACGAACCATTTGCTCCAGGAGCAAACCCAATGCATGGACGTGATCGTAGTGGAGCACTTGCTTCATTAGAATCAGTTGCCAAATTGCCTTATGAACATAGTCGTGATGGTATTTCTAATACATTCTCGATTGTCCCAGGTTCATTAGGAAAAGATTAATTAAAAAGGAGATTTAAATATGAGTTCAAGAGTAAAAAATTTAGTAAATATGATTGATGGTTATGTTGAGAATGGTGGACATCACTTGAATGTTAACGTCTTCAATCGTGAGACATTAGTTGATGCTCAAAATCATCCTGAATTGTATCCACAATTGACTGTTCGTGTTTCAGGTTATGCGGTAAACTTTAATCGCTTAACTAAAGAACAACAGGATGAAGTTATCTCTCGTACAATGCACGAGAAAATGTAATTATCAAAGAGAAGGTTTCATACAACTTTCTCTTTTTTTATAATTTGATCATTGATGTAGACCCTCATAACAAGGTAGAAATAAAAAGAACAGATTAACTCTGTTCTAAGGTTGTTTGATATATTTCATCAACTAAAGTCACACACTTTTCTGTGATGTTTTTTGTCATGTAAGGAGAAGTGATTTTATTATCCATAATGCAATCATAGACATGCTCTATTTCATAAACCATTTCGGGAACATTTGAAAATTTTCTCACATCAGATTCTTGATTATCGTGATAGTGAATTTTCAACTTACGACTCTTCCAAAAGTTTTTAATCGAAATAATCGCATCATCAAAATGGAAATGAGCAATATTATGAGTGTGAGTTCTCGTCGTCAGATGGGTTGATGCCAGTAAATCTTGATTAAACTTAAACTGAATCGCCACATCATCAATCTCATCACTATCACCAAGATGGGTCAATGCTTGATATTCAAAGCTAGGATCATCTAACAGATATAACAAGTACTCAATAATATATGAGCCAGAACCAAAGAGGGCACCACCTTGATGTTTATCATACATCCAGTGTCCTTTTTCAAAACGGCTACCAAAAGAAGCACTCACTTGAATTTGGTTAAGCTTTCCATACTTCTTATTTTCAATACATTTTTTGACGTATTGTGTCGTCGGTAAAAAGACTGCCTTTTGAGCCTCCATCACAAATAAGTTTTTCTCTGAAGCTAAATCAAATATTTGTGATACTTGTTTGGGATCCAATACAAAAGGTTTCTCACAAAGTACATGTTTACCATGGTTTAATGCGTTTATTATTTCCTCAAAATGATTCTCATTAATATTGGCAATATAGACGATATCTATCTTGGGATCTTCATAAATCTCCAAATAGCTACCATAAGCTGTCGGAATTTTTAGCTCTTTAGCAAGTTTTTCTGACCTTTTTAGTGACGACGATCCAATTGCTATGGCTCTGGAATGTTTTGATTCATTTAGAGCACTCACAAAACGAGGGACTATCGATGCCGCAGAAATTATTCCATAATGAAATTTTTTCATTACTATTTACGTTTTAATTCGCTTTGATAATCAGGATGAACTGGTTGTTCTTCCATTCCGGTATCTGTCTTTTCCACAAGGTTCATTTCGAATTGATCCCCATCTTCGACCAAATCGTCCTCACCAGCAGTACTCGCCTCAACTTCAACTTCTTTAATTTGAAATTCATGGTCTTCTTCAGCTTTTAATGAACCAAAGACACCTTCCTTTTGATATTTAGGATCTGCCGCATCCTCTAAATAATCAACATCAGATTTTTCTACAAGATTCATATGAAATTCATCCCCAGAAATTAACAAGTCTTCTACAGTCGCACTACTCTCTTCTTGTTCCAATAAGTCTTCATTTAGTTTTTTCTTAGTCATAACAAAGCCTCCTTTGTGTTTATTCTATCAATTATCTTTCAGTGAAACAATCTCATTCATAGGTTATTATGATAAAATAGATGAAAAGAAAGGGTTTAATAAATGAAGTCTTTTTTTAATGCTCCACATCGAATCTCGAAATTGTTAATCGGTTTATTAGGCTCTTTATTAGCAAGTGCTTTTTTTGTATTTAATCGTTACCATCACTATGTCAACTTAATCTTCATCATTGCATCCTTAGTAGTGTTCTCAATATTTATGTTAATTATAGAAACAATAGATGTAATTACTAGTCGTTGGTTCTCAATTAAGCTTCATATGATCATCTTAATAATTATTACATTCATCAGTTATTATTTCTTACTAAAATATAAAATGTACAATACACCTCAGTGGGGAGTTTATACAATTATAACCATTATGAGTCTATCAACTATTAGTTTAGGACTGCTATTAGATCATCGTCCAAAATTATTTAAAAGTGCAAGTCTTCTTTTAATAGTTATTCACTTAGTCTTTTATAGCTTTCAATGTGGTGGTGGCTTTAAACAAGAGGGTGTATATTCAACAATACCGCAAGTAATTCAAGATGCCTCAACAATAGAGGTTGAAGCAACATACGATTATCAAATCAAAGATTTTGTTGGATCTACGGTAGATTTATCATGGTTAATAGGCAATCAAGAAGGCAAAGATTATGACAGTCGCGATAAAATGTTAGGATATGGTGTTGATCAAATTCCAATATCAGGAAGGTTGTTTTTACCAGACGCACAGGAATTAGTTCCCTTAGTGGTTATAATACATGGAAACCATATGTTACCAACTCCTTCCTATTTAGGCTATGACTATTTAGGAGAATATCTTAGTGCTCGAGGAATTGCTGTAGTGAGCTTAGATCATAGGGCACTCAATGGTTATCTAAATCAGAATTTAAAAGATGATAATGCCGCAAGAGCCATTCTATTATTGGAGAGTATTGCTTATTTACAAGACGAATATTCTGATGTGATAAGTTTTGAAAACATAACACTAGCAGGGCATTCTCGAGGCGGTGAAAGCATTGTTATCGCTAGTACCTTTAATCAATTAGAACATTATCCTGACAATGAATCCATCATTTTTAATTATGATTTTGATATTGAAAATTTGCTAGCCATCGCCCCAACCTATCAACAGTATTCACTTCGTAAATATCCCACAGATGTTAATTATGTGGCCATACATGGATCCCATGACCAAGACGTCAGGACCTTTAGAGCTGAATATACGTATCGAAGAATCAATGTTGAAGAAGATTATTTTAAATCAATATTATATGTAGGTAATGCGAATCATGGTCAGTTTAATACCACTTGGGGAAAGTATGATACAAGGTTACCTAATGCCCTAAATACTAATACCGCTAATTTAATAGCACCCCAAGATCAACAACAATTAGTCAATGTTTTGGCGTATCAATTGGTCACAAAAGATAATCTATCACTATTCTTTGATATTCATTCCTTTAGCTCACAACTGCCTAAAACTTGGTTAACTCAACAAAGCTATCATGGGTCAAATCAAATTATATATGATTTTGAAACAACAACAATCTATAGTAGTGAAAATCTTGTGGACGAAGTAGCAACAATGGACAATCGTGATACACAAAAATCTAGACTGAACAATGTCCTTACTTTGCAAGTAAACCCAGAAAGTAAACTGTCCTTTGATATTAATTCTAATGGCGACTTTCTATATTTTGATATAGCACACGAAAACGATAAGCTAGATGTTAAAGTAGACATAGAATATGAAGATGGAAGTACTCGTCAGGTAGACCTTTTTACTACGGAAGTATTACCACCATATCCAATCGTATTATCCAAATGGGAAAGAGTCTTTAATCACCATCAAGAAAGTAACATCTTAGAAACCATACAAGTTGAGTTGCTAGACAAAGAGATAAAATCTATTACCTTCGACTTTAATGACCACAATACAATCTATTTAGATAACATTTATGTAGGAGCAAATCCATGAAAATATTATCAGCCTTAATTAATTATTCAATTGAATATGATGCCTCTATCATAGAGTGCTTTAATCAACCGCATGTAATGGTGATGGATGTCAATAGCTCACAAGACTACAATCGAATGGTCGTCAGTGTCCTAGGTCAACCCACTTCATTATTGAAAGCTATCGTACAATCTGTTAAGACAGCTAGCACATTAATCGATGTTAACACTCACCAAGGAGAACATCCCTTTATTGGAGCGACTGATGTGATTCCACTAGTACCATTACAAAACATCACAACATTACAAGCAATTGATTATTCAATTCAATTGGCAAAACAAATTAGTAAATTAGACATTCCAGTCTTTCTTTATGAGAAATCATTTCATGATCGAAAACTAGCATCGATACGAAAAGGTGGATATTCTGGACTTAAAAATCGACTAGAAAATAAAGATATATCTTTTGATTTCGGTCAACAATTACATCCAACTGCTGGTGCGACAGTGGTAGGTGTCAGAAAACCCTTAATTGCTTATAATGTGACACTAAATTCTCTAGATATCAATTTAGCTAAAGATATCGCAAGAAAAATAAGAGAGTCATCTGGTGGACTAGCTTACGTTAGTGCCATAGGTGTTTATTGTGAAAGTCTACAAAAGGTACAAGTAAGTACCAATTTACGTGATTATAAAGTGACATCATTAGATGATGTTTATCAAGCAATACAACAACACACTGATTTAATAGAAAGCTCAGAAATAATTGGGTGTGTCTTTGAAGAATGTGTCAAGAACCCCTCTTCCTTAAAACTTACTAGATTTAATGAAGATATGATAATAGAAAGTTGGTTGAAACGATTTGTTAGTCAAGAAGAGTCTTAAAGAGCTCATATCTCTTTTAAGAAGTAAAGATTATACCTATGCCAGTGGGTGTGGATTGATGATGCAATTAGCAATCGGTCTTTCCCTTATTGAGATGTCATTAGAAATAAGTAAAAGTCATAATAATGACCTTGACTACGAACCATTAATAGGAATCTGTCAAAGTGGAATTAATAAGGCTTTAGAATACTTAGAGAATGATCATCAGGTGTTAGTGGAATATCGAATCAAAAAAGACAGCACATTATTATTACAAAGCACTCAACAACAACTAGAACTAACCATTTATTTAATTGAACAACTTCATGGTTTAGAGAACGAAGTTTATCTTCCCGCCAAAGCGGATTATCTTGCCGGGATTAATTCTCTCACTATGATTAAGAAAAGTCTATTAAAAAATTATCAAATGACGATGTAAGCCTTTACATGTACTGAATAGAGTGTTACAATAATGTTAACTTCTATTAAGTACAGGGAGGGAGATAATATGATTAATCGAGTTGTCATTTTTTCCATTTTGGTTTCTTTGATATCCTTTGTTGTGGCTTTTTATTTCTATCGATGGATTATCAAAAAAGATGTCGAGAACCCAAGAGTCAAAGAAATTAGTGGACTAATTGCCCAAGGATCAAGAACGTTTCTTAAAAAAGAGTACACTATCTTAGCGAGATTCACAGTAATTGTCGCGGTCTTGATTTTTCTCTTTTTACCCAAGCCATTGTGGTCTTCAACAATTCAAGATAATTTAGTGATCGCCATTTCGTATGTCCTAGGGACCATCTTCTCCGCAGTCGCTGGAGTGGTCGGTATGCATGTCGCTACCCAAGCCAATGCGCGTACTGCAGAAGCAGCCACCTATGATATTGAACGCTCTTTTATGTCAAGTTTTCGTGGAGGAGCTGTTATGGGGATGTCGGTCGTCGGACTTTCAACCTTAGGAGTCGTTGTTTTGTTTTGGTTCACAAAAGATTCAGGAGCATTGTTAGGATTTAGTTTCGGTGCTTCTTCTTTAGCCTTGTTTGCGAAAGCAGGCGGAGGTATCTTTACTAAAACAGCTGATATCGCAGCTGATTTAACAGGTAAAGTAGAACTTGGTATCCCTGAAGATGATCCAAGAAACCCTGCGGTTATCGCAGATAATGTAGGGGACAATGTTGGTGACTGTGCCGGAATGGGTGCCGATTTATTTGATTCGCATGTCGCATCACTTTCTGCTGCCTTGGTAATGGCCGTCACCTTAGGAATCAAAGAAGTCTTTGTGGTATTTGTGTTTGCTATCTTAGGCTTGTTAGCATCTATTATTGGTGTATCAAGTGCTAAGATGGGCAAGAATCAAAATCCAACCAACGCCTTAAACTTATCCACTTATTCCACGTCCTTTATCTTTCTAATTATCAGTGGGATAGCAACCTATATATTTGATATTCATTGGCGCTTGTGGGTAGCTACCATCATCGGTCTGTTGGTCGGTGTCATCATCGGAATTATTTCTGATTATTTCACCAATGATCAGTATGAACCAGTCCAAGATGTCGCAAAAATGTCAAAAACTGGACCAGCATTTACCATTCTTGATGGTATGTCATATGGTTTCTTAAGTGTGTTACCTGCTTTAATTGGGATTGCTTTAGCAAGTATGCTATCTTATTATGTTGCTGCACCATTAGGTGAAGGGTATGCACTCTTTGGCATCGCTTTGGCTGCTGTAGGTATGTTATCTATTGTCGGTATGATTATCTCTAATGATGCCTATGGGCCAATTGTCGATAATGCTAGGGGATTAGTTGAGATGTGTGATCTAGGTGAAGAAGCACTCAGAATAACTGATTCATTAGATAGTGCCGGAAATACTGTCAAAGCTGTCACCAAAGGCTTCTCGTTAGGTGCCGCAGGGCTCACTGTTATTTCCTTATTGGCTGCCTTTATGACCAGTGTTAATGAAAGTGCAGTTGAATTAGGTTTAGTTGAAATGGGTCAACTGTTTATTACTCATTTTGATGTTATGAATCCTTCAGTACTCTTTGGTCTATTGGTAGGTACCGCAGTTCCTGCTGTCTTTAGTGCTCTATTGATGCAAGGTGTGACTCGTAATGCGCAACGATTAGTAGATGAAATCCATCGTCAATTTGACGAAATAGAAGGTCTTAAAGAAGGTAAAGAAGGTGTGGTGCCTGATTACAATCGTTGTATCGAAATGGCCACAGAAGGTGCCCTTAAAGAGTTAGTACCTGCTGGTGCCTTCGCCATCTTGATGACCTTAGCTGTCGGCTTTTTTGGCGGTGTCCTTGCGATAGGGGGCTTCTTAGTTGGTAATATTCTTTCTGGTTTATTATTAGCACTATTTATGTCCAATACCGGAGGGCTTTGGGATAACGCTAAAAAATACATCGAGTCTGGCCATTTTGGTGGCAAAGGCTCTGATGCACACAAAGCTGCTGTTATTGGTGACACTGTCGGTGATCCATTTAAAGATACCGCAGGTCCATCTATCAATACCCAAATTACAGTAGTTTCATTAGTCGCTTCTTTATTCGCGAGTGTATTCTTACTTTATTCTTTATTGTAATATTGTTCTATTAACTCTATTGAAAATAGAGTACGCTCTTTTGTCGCAATAGAAGACAAAAGCTGCCCTTTTTCAAAACAGTCCGCAATATGATTCACTTCATAAATCATTTCATAGTCAGTGTTGAAAGAATGGACTGTCTGATCACTAATTACTTCTTGTGCTTTCCAATAATCTTTAACTACCATATGTCCTTTATCAAAGTAAAAGATTGCTTCATTGTTAGTTAGTACATTCATCGCCAAACGTGATGTAATAAGGATATCTGTGGTAGTCATTGAAATGTTTGCTTGTTGAGTTACTCCATTTTCATCCTCAATACTTGTAATATTAATTGAATTAAAAGGACACTCTAATAAGTAATCAATGTATTCGAAAGTATAACTACCAGAAGTAGTTAAAATACCACCCGTGACAGGTTGGTTCATCCAATGATGTTTGGGAAGTCTTACGTTCATCGATTGGGTCATATCAATCTGTCTCAAGGGACCAAGTTCTTGTTGTTGAATGGCTTGTTTAATGAAATTTGTGGCAGGTAAAAATAGACTCTTCATTGCTTCCATGATGAAAAGATTATTGATACGAGCTAAATCAAATAGGTGAGTAGCTTGAGATACACTCATCGCAAACGGCTTTTCTATAACCACATGTTTATGGGCAAGTAAGGCTTTTCGTCCATAAGTGAAATGAGTGTGATTAGGCGTACAAATGTAAATTAAGTCAATGTCGTCATCCTCAAATAATTCTTCATAACTACCATAAGCTTTAGGTATATGATATTTCTCACTAAATTGTTGAGCCTTAGTTAATGAGCGTGACGCAATAGCATCTACAACAAGCAGGTCGCTTTGTTCTATCGCTTTAACAAAGCGATAAGCAACACTAGCAGTCGACAAAATTCCTACAGAGATCATGGAGTCCACCTTCCTTCTTTTTCCATAATACCATAAGAGCATACAGATTTGATATAATACAAACTAAAGGAGACATTATGCGATTTCTTCACACTGCCGATTGGCACATAGGTAAAATAGTTAACGAATATTCAATGATCGAAGATCAAAAGGTTGTTCTAGATCAAATCATAGAGATCGCCAACCAAGAAGAGGTGGATGTAATTGTGATGGCAGGAGACATCTATGATCGATCACTTCCATCGAAAGAAGCGGTTCAACTATTCAATGAAACACTTAATAAAATACATGAACACAATTTAACACTGATTGCTATTGCAGGTAATCATGATAGTCCCATTAGGGTTCAATATGCTTCTCAATTATTAAAAGCAGAGAATATATTTTTAGCAGGAGATGTTCATATATCAAAAGTCTCAATAGGCGATACTGATTTTTATTTGATTCCATATGCTGATCACTTAGCAGTTAAAGCTGCTTTAGATAATGATGAAATTACTAATCTAGAGAAAGCACTTGAAGCTCAATTGGAATTATTACAATTGGATGCTTCAAAAAATAATGTCGCAACATATCATGGTTATGTTATCAAAGATAGCCAATCACTAATTGAATCAGATTCAGAAAGACCATTATCGATAGGAAATAGTGAATTTGTGGATAGTGTACTTTTCTCTGATTTCGATTATGTAGCCTTAGGTCATCTTCATGCTTCACAAAAAGTTACAGGAGATAAAATAGGCTATAGTGGCTCAATTTTAAAATACTCTAAATCAGAAGCTAGTCACAAAAAATCAGTTAAAATCGTGACCATAGATAATAAAGAAGTCTCGATAGAAACAAGAGATTTACAACCTATAAGAGACCTAAAGGTGATTAAAGGAAGTTTTGAAGAAATTATGCAAGGAAACTCCGATGATTATGTGTTTTTTGAACTAGATGACCCACAACTTATAATTGAAGCAATGAATCGTTTAAAGCATCGCTATCCCTATGCGATGGGTCTTGAATATACTCAATTACAGAAAGTCATGTCTTCGTTTTCTGATTTGAACCTCGAAAAAATTGAAACTTTAGATTATCAAAAACTATTTACCCAATTCTATGAACATTATAGTCAAAAAGAACTTAGTGAAGAACAAAACGAAATTATCATTAATACATTAAAAGAAAGTGAGAGTAACTAAATGCGATTGAAAATGATGACGCTTAATGCTTTTGGGCCATTCCATCAACAGACCTCCATTGATTTTGAAAGACTAGCAACTGGTGGCCTTTTTTTAATTACAGGGCCCACTGGCTCAGGTAAGACAACCATTTTTGATGCATTAACCTTTGCCTTATATGGGAGCACTAGTGGAGAAGTTAGAGAAAGTGATTCCCTTAAATCACACTACGCATCAGATGAAGAAGTCTCTTATGTTAAATTAGAGTTTGAGATCAACCAAGAGATTTATCATGTGACACGTTACCCTGCTCAAATACGTCCCACAAAGACCAATTTGTTACGACAACATCATCAAGAAATATCGTTTGAATCACGACATTTCAATAGCACTAAACTGACTGAGGTCAATGAATATATTTTAAAATTAATCAATCTAAATGCGGATCAATTTAGAAAAATTGTCTTATTACCTCAAGGTGAATTTGTTAAATTGTTATTTGCTAGCAGTAGAGAAAAAGAAAATATTTTTAGACACTTATTTAAAACTCAAGACATTGAAGCCTTTCAAGCGACATTAACTGAGAAAACTAAGCAATATAGAGAAGAAGTGGATAAAAGTAAATACTTTATTCAATCTCTCATCAAAGATATAGCAATCGATGAAGTGGACCAAGTAATCACTGACAACCAACAACAGATGGATCAATTAAAGAAAGAATTACAACTCAATCAAACTCAATTAAAAACATTAGAGAAAGAAAAAAACATCTTTTCTTCAAATCTTTCTTTATTTAATGACTATCAATTAAAACAAGAAAAAAGAAAAGAATTATCTGACTTAAAACCTTCTATTGAAGAAAAAAAGTTACAGTTAAATCTTCACCATAAATCCTTACAAATGGTCCCATTTCTTGAAAAGCTAAACGATAATCAGCAAAATATTAATAAAAACAGTCTTAAAGAACAACAATTACAATCAGAAATAACTCAACTTAATCAAAATTATCAACAGGTTGTAAAAGACTTACAAGTAAAAAAGAAAAAGTATGATTCTTTAGATAGCTATTACTTGAAGATCAATGAATATCAAAGTGCACTAGAGAAACAACGACAAGCCAAGACTTTACGTCAAGAATTAAAAGATGTTTTAAGAGAGTTAAAGAGTTTAATTAATCAACAAACACTAAGTAAACAAACACTAACAACACTTAGCCAACAACAAGTTAAACACCAAGAAGATTTGAAGAAATTGGATGATTTACGAAATAAACAAAATGACTTACAATCATTATTATTAAAACTATCAGAAGAAAAAATAGAAGTTGATAAGCAAGTGGAAAGATTGAGTTCATATCTTGAATTAAAGAAGAATCTAAAGTCATCATTAAAACAATTTGATGAAATTTCTCTATTATTAAAACAAAAGAATGAACTATATGAACATAGTTATCATCAGTTTCATGAATCTTTAGCAGGAGTAATCGCTCAAACATTAAAAGAAGGTAAGCCATGTCCTGTGTGTGGTTCACTTGACCATCCACAACTAGCTTCACTTCATGAGAATCATGTAGATAAAGAGACTTTAGAAGCATTAGATAAAGAGCTAATGACACATAAATCAACTTACGAAAGACTAAGTTTGCAGATTAGTGAAATGCGTCAATCTCAAAGTCTTTATCCAGAATTTGAAACAATGGATGATTCATCGTTATCAAAATTGAAAGCAAAACAGTCTTTGATTATCCAAAGAATTGATGAGATAAGTCAAGAAATTCAACAAAATAAAGAAGTGTTGTCAAAAGAAAATACACATCGTGATTTACTATCGACAAAGAGTCAAAAACTCAATGAAGAAAAGATGTTATTAAATGACATTTCTAAAGATATTTTGATCGCTCAGAATAATTTTATGAAATTAACAAATTCATTGAAAGAATTGATTGTTTATCTCAATAAACCTTATGAAGCAATGATTGAACAAACAACTCAAGAGATTGAATCGATTCGTAGTGATTATCAATTAATACTTGATACACAACAACAGATTCAAACAACTCTTACATCAAAAGAACAATCTTTGAAAAACACAAAAGAAAATCAAGAAGATCTTAATCAAGTAAAAGAGAAGTTAACAACGCAAATAGAAGCTAAAGTGGTAGAATTAAATCTAGATAAAGACTTTGAGAAACATTTGATAGAGTCTTCTTTGGTTGAAAGTTATCAACAAGAAATTACAGACTATGAAATCTTACATCAACTTAATAAGGAACAACTTAAAGATTTATCGACAAAACTAGAAGGATTAGATCAAGCTATGCTTCAACAACAAGTGGTTGATCATGAGATGCAAATTGTAGAGTTGAATAAACAAAATGAAATAACTTCTAACAATATTGCTCTGACCCAAGATTTGTTGTCAAAATTGGTCCCTGAAAATAAATCTATGAAAGAAAGTTTGAGAAACTACCAGCAATATTTTGAACTAAGTCAGATTGCGAGTGGAAGTAAACAGACACAATATCTATCCTTTGAGAGATATGTCTTAAGTATTACTTTTGAAAAAGTGCTACAAGCTGCCAATGTTCATCTTTATAAAATGACAGAACAGAGGTATACTTTCCTTTTGGCCAACGAAAGTAAGGGTCGTGGGGCCAAAGGATTAGAAATAGGTGTACTTGACTACTATACATCAACAACACGGATGGTTACGACATTGTCAGGCGGCGAACAGTTTAAGGCCTCCTTATCTCTTGCGTTAGGTTTATCAGATGTAATGTCGGCCATGAGTGGTGGGTATCGAATCAATACGCTCTTTATTGATGAAGGTTTTGGTTCATTAGACAACGTCTCTTTAGATAGCGCTATTGATACCCTAATGTCACTGAATGAAAGTGGTCGAATGGTTGGGATGATAAGTCATGTTGATGAATTAAAATCGCGTATTACTAATCAGATAGAAGTCATTAAATCCAGTAAAGGAAGTCAGTTAGAAATTCACTATGAATAGAGGAGAAAATTATGTCATTAATACAAATAACATGTCCCCAATGCCAAAATATCATTAATTTTAAGAGTTATGAAACAATTCAATATGATGAGTTACTGAGCTTAGCACCTTATTCACTAAAGTGTGATCATTGTGGGTATGTCAACAGTGTCATTTATCAAAGTATTGTTAAGTATCCTCAACAATCACAATTAATTTATGTCTTACCACCCAATGAAAAATTAAATGATGAGTTATTTAATAAAGGACTTGGGCTTTTACAACAAGATGATACTTTAAATTCTCGTCTTGTGACTAGTGAAAATGAGTTGATAGAGAAATTACTAATCCTTAACTCTGATTTAGATGATCGTATTGTAGAGTTGGTGAAGTTGGAAGCTCATCATTTTGTTAAACAAAACGAACCACAATTTAATATACTTCATATGTTACTTAATAGAGATAAAGAAGGCTTCTTCTTGGCACTCTTTTTAGATGATGGTCAAAGCATTACTTTAGAAGTAGATCCTGAAGTCTTCAGTATTGCGGATAGAAAGTATCATCAGATTCTAAGGGAGTTTGAGATGTCGGCGTTTATTCAAATTGATGCATCTTGGGGTCAAAGAGTGATGGATTCTTACTTAAAACAAGGTGGACAGTAGAAAATCACAAGAAAATAACATATTTATTCAGCCTTAACATAGTATAATAGCAGATGTTATGAAAGGATGAATAAAATGCTATCAATCAACCATCTGTTTAATGAATTCTTTTATGGTGTTACTGAGATTGATGAATCATCTTTTACACCATTTAATATCGGGCGCAATGACAATCTGTTAATAGACGAAGGTTTTGTTTATTTTTTACTCGAAGGTACTATCGCAGAATATCGGCATGCCCATCATCAACATCAAGTGATAAATGTCTATCGGATGCATCACTTTGATCAAATTGGGGTCTATGAACTGTTTTATCCATCCCAAAATAAAATTTCTTATAAAGCAATTACTGAGTGTCTAGTTTATGCTTTGGCTAAAGACCTGTTTATGGAATTAATGCAAAAGAATCATGAATTTCATCAACGTGTTCTTATCAATTTAATTAATAGACAATCATTTATTGCTCAACATTATATTGATCTAATCAGTCTATCTGTAAAAGAGAGAGTGAAACATTTCATAAGTTTTACTATCGACAGTCGTTACTTAGAACAACATGAACAATTTGTTGTCGCAGATAGTCATCAAGTGATGGCGGACACTTTAGGGTGTAATATCCGTTCGGTACATCGTGCTTTGAAGTCATTAGCGAAAGAAAATACTATAGATATAGTGAATGGAAAAGTGACAATTAGCAAAATACAGCACCAGAAGTGCGCAGTTGCGCTTTAAAATAGTCTTCTGATAAGTAATTTGCATTAAAATACTGGAAATATATCGAATCTTTATATATAATATAAGTCAGAAGGAGGGCGAAACTCATGAACTTCAAAGAATTACTTGAATCTAAGCAAATGACGGGATACCGTTTTGCGAAAAACTCAGGAATTCACCAACCAGCCGTGTCCAAATTTGTGACCGGTAAACGTGATCCACTTAGAATGAGTCTACGTTCAGCTAAGAGAGCAGCAGATACTCTTGATATGACACTTGACGAATTCTTTGAAACGTTGGATGACGGTGAAGAGAAATAGCTCAAAACAAGGGTTAAATTAACCCTTGTTTTTTTATGCTCTTAAAGAATATGATACAATGAATCAGAGCTTAAGGAGGAATGTTTTATGAATAATTATCGTATTGAAAAAGATTCTTTAGGAGAAATTAAAGTACCTAATGATAAATATTATGGAGCTCAAACACAACGAGCTTTTTTACACTTTCCGATTCAGCAACAGTTAATGCCAATCGATCAAATCATGGCCATGGTCCAGGTGAAAAAAGCATGTGCAATAGCAAATCATGAAGTCGGTGTTTTAACTTTGGAAAAAAGAGATTTCATTATAGAAAGTTGTAATGATATTTTAGAAGGTCACTATAATGATCATTTTGTATTATCAGTTTATCAAAGTGGCTCAGGAACACAATCAAATATGAACGTCAATGAAGTCATTGCCAATCTAGCAAATCAAAAAGCACAAACTAACTTAATTCATCCTAATGATGATGTCAATAAGTCTCAATCAACTAATGATGTCTTTCCTACAGCGATGCATATTGCGACTAGACATTTAGTTTCTCATCATGTCTTAAATGCATTAGATGCAATGATATCTGAATTAGAGAGACTTTCAGAATCATTTAAGCATCTTCAAAAAGCAGGCAGAACCCACCTCCAAGATGCGACCAATTTAACACTAGGTCAAGAATTCTCAGGGTATGTTTATGGACTTAAAACTCATCGTCAACAACTTGTTGAAAGTCTATACTATCTTGAAGATGTGGCTTTAGG
>JAAZEF010000009.1 GCA_012512455.1 Erysipelothrix sp. | reverse complement strand
AGGTTACTATCTATCTTTAAGTCTAAAGAGTCCAATGCTTGCTCTACCAACATTATTTATCGCAATTATATTTGTTTCAATTGGTACATATTTACTTTTTACATCTGGAAGTATTTTATTGTTAAAGTTCTTGCGTAATAGAAAGAATTTTTATTATAACAAGGATAATTTTATCACTGTTTCAAATATGATTTATAGAATGAAGCAAAATGCTGTTGGACTTGCTAATATAACAATTCTTAGTACTGCAGTTTTATTAGTGCTTTCGACAACATTTTCATTATATATAGGCATGGAAGATATTTTAGAATCCGACTATCCAAGAGATGTCATTACTGAATATTCCACTGATGCAGAATTACTTTCTATAATTGATGACACGATAGCTAAACACGCACTAAATCACAATCTTAAAATAGTTGATGAGTTAAAGTTCAATAATTTAACTGCAGCAGTATATATTGAAAAAGATGTATTAACATCGGTGAACATGATTGAAAAATTCGATCCTTTTAAAATGATAAACTTGGAACTTTACACAGCAGAAGATTACAATAAAGTTTATTCTAAAAACTTAAGTTTGAATAAAAATCAAATTGCTGTTTATAGCGATACACTCGATTTAAATTACACTACACTTAATATAATGGGAAAAGATTACTTGGTTAAGGAGCAATTAGATAATAATATTTTTTATCCAGAAGAAGGTTATGAAAGTGCAACCGTTATTGTTTCGGATTTTAACGAACTTGAAGCACTTCAAATTGAATCGGTAAAAGTATTAAACGAAGAAGGTTCTTCGTATCCTAATAGAACATTACGAGGTTATCATTTTAATGTAGAAGGTAAACTTAACGATAAATTGAATTTTGGGGAAACACTTCGAGAAACCTTAAGAGCTGAGCGCGAGGAAGCTGGTGTAGTACGCGATGTTTACACGGCAAAGGATCGCTACCTCTCACAATATGGAAGTTTATTTTTTGTAGGATTATTCTTAGGAATCTTATTCTTAGTTGCTACAGTATTAATAATTTATTTTAAACAAATATCAGAGGGTTACCAAGACCAAGAACGCTATGAAATCCTTCAGAAAGTTGGTATGACAAAAGAAGAAGTAAAATCAACGATTAATACACAAATTAAATTTGTCTTTTTCTTACCTGTATTAATGGCAACAGTTCATATAGCTTTTGCATTTCCCTTACTTAAGAAAGTATTAGGAATGTTAGGTTTGTTCAATACTAATTTATTTATAATAGTTACACTTATAACAATTGTAGTTTTTGCATTATTTTATGCTCTTGTTTACCACCAAACAGCAAAGGTATATTACAAGATTGTTAATTAGTTTGAAATTTAATAATAAATAATTAATTAAATATTGCTTATATGTACCGAGAGCTTTAAACGCTAAATATTAATATCGATATTGTTACTTTAAATAAGACATTATTATGTTGTTTTAAGAATTATTTGATAAGAGCTGAGTTATTTAGTCTGCAAAGTAGTGAGCTGATTTAAACCTTTTTAGTATATATAAGCAGTATTAATGAGAAGTAGTTAGGAGGAAGTTTCTAGATGGAAGTTAAACAGGTGTTTGGTATTGCAGTTATACTTATTCTAGCAGTACCGATTCTTAAGGAAGTAAGAAAACATGTTAAATTTTAATTGTTAAAGGGGTATTTTAATGAATCAAAATAGAAAAGAAGCTTTGAAGATATTAGAAAAAACAGTCATAAAGTCACTAATGTTGGGCGCAGTTACAGGAATTGTACTTGCTATAGTAGCTTATAAATAAGGTGATTAATATATTATAGTTGACATGAAAGTGAGAAGAAGTGATAATATCTGTTTCAATAAAATAGAAAGCATTATATATAGTATTTATCCGAGTTAGTATTTAGTTTAATAGGCACAGATTTGATGTTCATATATTTAGAATATTATTATAAAATTATAAGTTTGAAGATTAATCAAATCACAAAAAAATGTAAATATCTTTACTGGTCTCTAACACTTTAGTAGCTCAAAAGATATATAATAAAATTTTGATATAAAATTTCAAAATTAAATTGACATTGTTTTTTAGACTAAGTGATGTCAAAGTGATGTCAAAAATAATTTCATCAGCCTTCTATCGGAATAATTAAAAAGATAGTTTTAAATGACAACCATAAGTTTCTCTATTTTTCGTACATCATATCAATCTTGAATGTTGTGAATTTACAACAGTATATGAGGATAAATTACCTCGACAATTCTGATTTATAGATGATCAGACCTATTTTGTTTGAATGCATTATATGCAGAAACAACCAAACACAAAATAATTACTAGGTACCTAATTTCACTTGGTATATGAACATTTCCTATATTCAATAATAGAAATTGAAGTATAAAGTACAAAATAATAATCAACACAGGAACTGTTAATAGCTTTATTACTTTTTTAATAACACTTTACCTCCATAATCCATTTATTTATATCTACTGTTAGTACATATCGATAAGAATCTATTTTATTAGTCATTAAGCTATCTACTGTACTCCAAGTTCTTGAATCTGCCCATGAAATAACACCTACTATTGCGCCTGCAATTGTTGCTGCAGTTCCAAGTTCTGGGATAAAAAAAATGCCTACTGCGGCTAAAGCTACTGCTATACCTGCATCACCAGAAAATGAATTCGCTAAATTTCTTGTATTTATTGCGTTTGTTCTATTATATGTGTTTATCTTCGTTCCCCACCAATATCTATTAACTGTAGCTCCAGCTGCTCTCAATACAGTGATATGAACATCTAAAACGGCATCTCTTTTTAATTCTTGTCTTTTTTCGCTTGAAGCTTCTTCAATCCGAATCTCTAAAGAAGTATATAGTTCTTCACCAATAATAGATTTAAGTTCTTCTCCATTAATGATTTGATAGTCCCATAAAGACTCTACTATGTATGGGTCTGCAATTTGTATTAATTCTTCTCCACTCTTTGGCTGGTTCGTTTCAGCACTCACATTAACAAAGGATCCTAGAGCCATTACTAATGACAACATAACAATACCAAACATTTTAACTTTCAACTACTTTTAAATGTTGATAATATTTAGAATCTTCTAATCCAAGAGAGCCAATAACTTTAAGGCTCTTTTTATCTACAATCGCATATACATTATCTTTATCAATAAAGGAATCAAGAATCATTTGTGTTTCTGATGGGTTATTGTGATGAATCCAACCCGCCATTTCACCCACAACCTCACCTTTAGCATACTCAAAAAAATCATTTAAATCAGATTGATTAAATGCTCTTAGAAAAGTTCGCTTAGTTTCTAAGGGGTATTGTTTAACAGTTATTAACATGGTGATATTATAACATGAAAAATTTACAAAATAATTGAAAATTTTAGGGTCTAATTGGAGTAAACTTATTAAGAAAGATAGTCTAATTTGGATTGAAAAATGAAATAATTTTCAATTAATGATGTTTAAATGTAAATGAATTGAAATATCTTTTCAATCAGATAAAATATAGTAAGTAGAAAACTCTACTAACCAATTATCATTTAAAGCACTAAGTGCTTGTAATAAATATATACCAATAAAAACAATGATAATAAAACTAGCTAATTAAGTAATTAGTTTACTTTTTGTCTATCAGAATGGAGAATTTATATGTCAGAAAGACCACTATTAAGGACACAACATCTTCAAAAGTATTTCCCTTTAAAAAAGAAGAGTATTTTTCAGAGAAAGATTGAATATGTTAAAGCCAATAAAGATATCTCACTCGATATATTTGAAGGAGAGACCCTAGGTCTTGTCGGTGAATCAGGATGTGGTAAATCTACATTTGGAAGAACCCTCATTCAATTATACGAACAAACAGGAGGTGTCAGTCTTTATTATGGTGAAACCATTGAAGAACTCATGCCTCAATATGTCGGTGAAACTTACCGTCAAATACCTAAACGATTCAAGAATTACGATAATGATTTAGAGAAACTTCAACAATTAAAACTTGAAGTCGATCAACTGGATGATAGTGTACATCCAAAGGTTGAAGAATATCGTTTACTTAAGAGTTCCTTTGAAGCAAAATATGGTAATATTCTACGCTTAGCAGGTGGACTCTTAGTAAGTGAAGACTTAAATCAAGTTGAGAAGTTACTCAGTAAGCAATATTTAAGTGGTTCAGAAGTCGCGAAAATTCAAAAGAAGATAGACTTTGAGAAACATCGTTTATCTCTTAAACAACAAAAAGAGATTACTTCGACTAAAATAGAACAATTATCATCAGAGTTAGAAGTTAAACAAAAAGAGCTCGCTGAAATAAAAAGTGAAGTTGAATCATTTAAGAATCAATTAAGAAGTCATCCACGATTTGAAGAATTCGAAACTCAAAAGGATGATGGTATCGACTTGAGTTCATTAACCAGTGAAGAAATGAGAAAACTAAGAAGTGATCTACAAATTATCTTCCAAGATCCATACTCCTCATTAGATCCTCGCTTAACAGTTGGCAATATCATTGGTGAAGGATTAATGGCTCATGGTTTCTTTGAAAAAAATGAGACAGCTGAGTATCAAGACTATATTATCGACATCATGGTCAGATGTGGTCTAGAACCTGAATTTATTCACAGATATCCACACCAGTTTTCAGGTGGACAAAGACAAAGAATAGGGATTGCGAGAGCGTTAGCCTTAAATCCTAAATTTGTCGTCTGTGATGAAGCGGTAAGTGCACTCGATGTCTCCATTCAATCTAAAATTATTAATTTATTACAAGACTTAAAAGATGAACACAACTTAACGTATTTGTTCATTACCCACGATTTAGGGGTTGTCCGTCACATCAGTGAAAGAATAGGAGTCATGTATTTCGGTAATCTTGTCGAATTAGCACCTGCTGAAGAAATCTTTAGTAACCCAAAACATCCCTACACTAGAGAATTACTCAATGCGATTCCCAAAATGAGAAGACCAGGTCAAGTCATTACTCCGTGGCCTCTCTATGAAGAAAATGATATCTACGATTTTAGTTTCAAAGAAACAGGGGAAGCAGACAAAGATTGGTACGAAGTCTCACCCGATCACTTTGTCGCATGTAATCTAAAACAACCAATTATAAAAGAGGAGTCAAACCTATGAATCTCTTAGAAATTAACAATTTACACACCTACTTCGATACTCGAAGGGGCACTATAAAAGCAGTCAACGGTATTTCATTTAACGTCAAAGAAGGTAAAACTTTAGGTGTTGTTGGTGAAAGTGGTTCAGGTAAGAGTCAAACAGCCATGAGTATTCTAAGACTATTTGAAAACAACCAAAGAATTGCTGAAGGTGAAATTAAATTTGAAGGAAAAGTAATCAACAATTTATCAGAAAATGCGCTCAGAAAAATACGAGGCAACGATATTTCGATGATTTTCCAAGAACCCATGTCTAGTCTAAATCCAGTCTTCACTGTCGAAAGACAGATTAATGAAGTGCTCATCTTGCATCAAAACATGACTAAAAAACAAGCCAGTAAAAAAACAAAAGAAATGTTAGAACAAGTTCAAATAACAAATCCTGAAGCAGTTATGAAACAATATCCTCACCAATTATCGGGAGGGATGTGTCAAAGAGTCATGATTGCTATGGCTTTGGCTTGTAATCCAAAATTACTCATCGCCGATGAACCAACAACAGCACTCGATGTAATCATTCAAGCAGAAATATTAAAATTGATGAATGAGTTAAAGAATGACTATAACACTTCCATTATGTTCATTACCCATGACCTAGGAGTTATCTCAGAAATGGCAGACGATGTAATCGTCATGCACAGAGGTAAAATTGTGGAATCAGGATCACTGTATTCAATCTTCGATTATCCAACTCATCCTTACACCAAGCGATTAATGGCAGCCTTCCTCAAGACTGACATTAGTAGTCGTAAAGATGAACAAGAATTAGAACAAGACTTGTTCTCAGAAGAAAATGAAATCTTTGACTTCCAAAACTTTAGAGAAAACAATGAAGCAGACGATGATTGGTATGAAGTAGCACCTGATCATTTTGTCGCATGTCGTGTACTATAAGTAAGTTTCATATAAAAATAAGAGTAGCCAGATAGATATCTAGTTACTCTTTTTTGTTGTATATATTTTTATTAGTTTAACTTAAACTCTAGAGATAGAATGAACTCCTCTAAATTACTATCAAGGAAGGTTTTCTCCAAACGATACTCACCAGGATTTAAGGAACCAAACAACCATTTCCAATTAATAACTTGTTCATGTGATTGTTTTTTGCTAGCGATATGGCCAATCGCATCAAAACCATAGTCTTCAAGAATAGTATCGACCAATTGCCAAGTATATCCTTCTTTAACATAGAGAAGATAATCATCTCCATAGGTATACTCCTGCTCACTATTGTTTTTAATGATTAAAGTTAAACCATCAGGTGTTAAGGACTCTTCTTTAATACTGAGGTTAATAGCAGAAGATGATTGACAAGCAACTAACAATAATAGAAAGCTAAAAGATAAAAGTATTTTTTTCATGACCATGCTCCTTTGGTTATCTTCAGAATATCATTTAAGCGATAACTATCCTATAATATAAGATAAGTTGAGGTAAATTATGAAAAGAGAAAATGCTTTTAATAGCTATCAGTTTCAAGGAACCTTTAGAGAGTATCAACAAAGGGTTCTCGATAGTCTAGACCAACATTTAGAAGATGGAAGAATACACATCGTTGCGGCACCAGGGAGTGGTAAAACAATTCTAGGATTAGAAATCATACGCACGTTAGGTTTTCCTGCGCTCATTTTATCCCCCACCAATACCATTCAACACCAATGGGGTAATCGTTTGGAACAAAATTTTGGTGCCAACAAAGAAGATATTTCATTTTCACTAAAAGAGCCCTCACTCATCACTTCATCAACCTATCAAGCACTCCACAGTGCTATGAAAAGACTTAAAGAGGAACAAGAAGACTACAGTGATTTCGATTTTTATGACATGATACACCAAGCTGGCATCAAAGTTATCTGTGTCGATGAGGCTCACCACTTAAAACAAGAATGGCAAAAATCATTAGAAGAATTTATTGAAGCAATACAAAGTGAAGTTTTTATAATTGCGCTCACGGCCACACCACCATATGACAGTACACTAACTGAATGGAATCGCTATATCAGTGTATGTGGTGAAATAGACGAAGAAATATCCGTTCCAGAACTTGTTAAAGCAAATAATTTAAGCCCACACCAAGACTTTGTCTATTTTAATTTTCCCAGTGAAACGGAAAAAGAAGTCGAACAAAAACTTAATCAAAAAGCCTATGAAGCAATTAATCAATTAGTAAAGTCAGGACTTCTAAAAGATACAACAACTTGGATGAAAAATTATATGGATCATTTAGAGCTTATTTTAGATTCTCCAGAAGTCTTTTCAAGTTTTCTCAGTATCTATCATCATCACCAAATCACTTATCCTAAACAATTAGTACAAATAATCTCACCCAAAGGAAAACTTCCGCCATACAATTTAGAAACCATAGACAAAGCAATAATTTTTTGTCTCAATAATCCAGATATATTTGGTCAAAAATTGATAGCATCAATTAAATCGATTTTAAAGCAATATGGATTTGTAGATTCACTAGTATCTACTCCCCAACAACAAAGATTATTAGTACAATCCATTGGTAAACTCGATAGTATTGTCGAAATTGTAGAACATGAAAGTAGCCTGTTAGAAGACAAATTACGCTTATTAGTGTTAACTGACTATATCAGAAAAGATCACTTATCCTATATCGGAAGTGAACAACCACTTCAAATGTTAGGAGTCGTACCAATCTTTGAAGCACTTCGCAGACAAGTATCCCCGCATGTAAAGCTAGGGGCATTATCAGGAACACTTCTGATATTAGATACTTCTTTACAAGATAAAGTTAAAGAATATTTTGGTAATAAGAATATTTCTTATCAAATTAAGGACATAGAAAATACAACCTATTTTGAATTAGTAACCAATGCCAGTAGCCAAGACAAAGTAGGCTTTGTGACAATGATGTTTGAACAAGGTCATATACAAATTTTAGTAGGCACCAAATCACTCTTAGGAGAAGGTTGGGACTCACCATCTATTAATACCTTGATTTTAGCTAGCTTTGTGGGAAGCTTTATGTTATCCAATCAAATGAGAGGAAGAGCTATTCGCACTAATCCCTTAGACCCACAAAAAGTAGCCAATATTTGGCACTTAGTCACTTTACCCTCACCGACAAAAGCCAATGGTCAATTAACAGAAGGGGTAGGTAGTGATTTTGAAACATTAGAAAGACGTTTTAATAATTTCTTAGCACCTAATTTTGAAGGAACTAGTATTGAAGCTGGCATATCTCGTCTAGATATAAATAAAGAGAAATTGAATCGCGACACTATTCAACAGATCAATCAAAATATGTTAGAACATTCGAGTCAAAGACAACAGATTGCTACTCATTGGAATTCCTTAGTCGGAGAAGAACATGAAAACATTCAAGTAGTTCATCGCACGCAAATGGAAACACCACAAACCATGCCTATGGTCCAACAGGCGATCATTGATAATCTGTTATCTAGTTTAATTATTTCAGTCATCTTTTCATTATTTCTTCAGTTTGTATTAATGAAATATATCCCATTCTTACAAAACATTCGCATAGATCATTTATATCTTATTATTTTTATGTTTGTGTTTTTGGTGATATCCAATGTTTTATGGGTTGTCTTAAATAAAAAAAGACGCCTTAAAGCTATCGCTTCAGCAATCACAGAAACCCTTCAATCGATGAAAGTCATCAATCGTTGGGCAAAACCCTCCATGTCCTATAACAGAGATAAAACTCAAATTCGCTTCATGTTAAACAAAGCGAGCGACAAAGAATCACTTATCTTTAACCAAGCAATTTCTGAATTCTTTTCACTCATCGATAATCCACGCTATATTCTAATCGCCACCAATCGCTTTAAACAAACAAACATCTTTAATAGTTATGCTTGTCCAAGTGTAATTGGAACCAATGAAAAACAGGTGAAGGAATTGATTAATCATCTTAAAGAAAGACACATCTTATTTGACTATCAATACACTAGAACAGTTCAAGGAAGAAAGACTTTATTAAAAGCGAGAAAGTCTTATCGAAGTCGTCAACATCTTTTTGTTAACTCTCAAAAAGTAGCCAGTTTAACAGGGGCTTTTAAAGATTGGGAGTAATGTGATATAATTAACAAAAGGAGGAATGTGTATGAAAAAGAATAAACCACTAAAGATACGCGAAGTCGATAGAAAGCAACCTCAAAGTTTAATAGAGTTTGCGGATATGTTAGAAGATATCGCTACTAAATTGAAAGCTGAAGGGTCATTCTCAGTTGTTGAAGGTGACAAGACAACGGTAATCACTCCAGGAAGTCAATTAAGAACTGAATTTACTTACAAAACAAGAGGCAACAAACATGAAGTAGAGATTCAGTTTAAGTGGCGTGATAATGAATCTAATGAACCACTAACTATCAAGTAATAAAAGCAGAATCAACTTCTGCTTTTTTGTTATACTATGTTTAGATATGAAAAGAGGATTTATTATGTTAATAGATCAATTGTTCAAACTATTAGAAAGTAAAGAAGAAGAGATGATTCAACATCGTCGCTATCTTCATCAACATCCAGAATTATCATTTTTTGAAAAAGAAACCAGTCAATATCTGATTAATTATTATCAAGATAGAGATTGTGAAGTTCACTCTAATATTGGTGGTTATGGTTTAAAGGTAATTATTGATTCTAACAAACCAGGTAAAACTATAGCATTGCGCAGTGATTTTGATGCTCTGGCAATCCAAGAAGAAACAGGTCTTCCCTTTTCATCATTAAATGACGGGGTGATGCATGCCTGTGGTCACGATGGTCACACAGCTTATTTAATGGTGCTCGCCAGCTGTCTTATAGAACTCAAAGAAAAGTTACAAGGAAAAGTTGTCATCATTCATCAACCTGCCGAAGAAGTACCTCCAGGAGGTGCCATCGCAATGATTAAAGATGGTGTCCTAGAAGGAGTCGATGAGGTCTATGGTATCCATCTCATAGCCCAAGGACAGTTAGGAGCCATCGGTTATCACATTGGAGCTACTCAATCTGCTCGTGCTAAATTTTCTATTAAGGTTCAAGGTAAAGGCGGACATGGTGCCTCACCTCATGAAACAATCGATTCGATAGTGGCAGCCAGTGCCCTAGTCATGAACCTACAAACCATTGTCAGTCGCCGCAATAATCCTACATCACCCTTAGTTATTACCGTAGGTTCATTTGATGGTAAAGGTCAATCTAATGTCATTAAAGACTCAGTAATTTTAGAAGGGGATGTTCGCTTATTTGATGAACGAGTCAGTGTACTTGTTGAAAAGGAAATGAGAAGTATCTGTCAGGGAATTGAAAACATGTATGGTTGTAAAGTTACCTTAAATTACTTAAGAGATTATCCAGCACTTATCAATAATGAATTGTTAACAGTAAATGCTATGGAAGCCATTAAAAAGACAAAGATTGAGGGAGTTAAAGAAATAGTTGATACAGGACTTATGATGTCATCTGAAGATTTCGCATATTATAGTTTAGAAAGACCCTCCTGTTATTTCTATATAGGAGCTAAACCACAGAATAGTGATTATCCACACCATCATCCAAAGTTTGATTTTCATGAAGATGCATTAATGATAGCAGCTAAAAGTGTCGCAGCGGTGTTACTATCCGCATTAGAAACCAAAGAGGACTAAGAAAATGAAAAAGATTGCCATTGTACTAATGATTTTATTATTAACTGCATGTAACTCAACGAGTTTATCAAAAGAATTAACAGTCGTTGAATTTAACCAAGAGGTCAGCGAGCCTATTAAATTAAATATCTTTAATTTATACTCAAATAATCCTGAAATCAGTAAAATTGAAATTATTAACGCCAAAGATGTAAAGGTTATCGCTAAAATAAATGAAGAGTTATTAGATTATGATTTTGATATCATACTCCAAGACAACTCGATAGAAATAAGTACTAACAGTGATAAGCCATTTGATAATTTAAGTGTCGATTTACAAATATTTGGTCCCATTAACTCACTTCATATTGAAGGTGGTTATGAAATGATATATGAAAGACCAATGTTTGAAAGGTTCGATGTTACAATCGAAGGAGCTGGTGATTTTAAGATTACTGAAATTGAATCAAAACAATTTGATCTTCATCTTGCAGGAGCTGCAGCCTTTGAATTGTCAGGTATTAGTGATAGCTTAAATATACATTTAGAAGGCAGGTTCTATCAAGGCATTTGATTTAACAGCACTAGATGTGGATGTCGTATTAGAAGGAGCAGGAAGTGTTGAAGTGTTTGCTCAAAATACCTTAAATGCCCAAATTAATGGCATTGGTAGTATCACTTACGATGGATCACCTCAACTTCAAAAAGAAGTCAATGGTCTAGGTACCATACAAACCAGATGAAAATAGCGGTAACAAAAATCGTATTACATTTTGATGAGTCTTTTTCACTAAAAGATAAAAGAAAACTAAAAAATTCATTGATAGATAAAGTCAAAGTAAGATTTAATGTCGCTATATCAGAAGTGGATACCATGGACGATATAAAAACACTCACTCTAGGAGTAAGTGTAGTCAGTAACAGTGAACATCATTCAATGAAGATGTTAAATAATGTAATCACATTTATTGAACATATGACACCATCGTCTATTATTCAAGTTGAAAGTGATGTTATCTATTTCTCTGATTGAAGTTCAAGTATTATTTCTTGAAGTAAATCAGGTCGATCAGTAATGATACCATCTGCGCCAATTTCAACAAGGTGTTTCATTTCAGTAGGATCATTAATGGTCCAATAAATTACAGCCATGTTCTTACGATGGGCATCATTAACTAATTGTTGATGAGTTAAATGGGGATGATAACCATCTCCATTTTCTGTTTTGATACCAATATTATCTCTAATAAAAGATGGCATCTTATCCAATAAGTTGGCAGTTGAACCAGTAATTGGGGACATCGAGGTCATATTAGGTAATATAAGAACTTCACTTTGGACATTCCAAAAGAAATCGACATGGAAGGCACTTAATATTGTAAAGTTAGTGACTTCATCATTAGCTGCCCCAATAAGTATTTCTGGAGCATGTTCATTAAAATAACTTGTAACATCATCAGAGAATGAAGCTAAAACAACATTGTTCTCTAAGTTATAGTCATAGACTAAATCAATTAACGTTTGTGCCGCAACTTGATATTGAAGAGAATCTTTTTCATAATTTTTACAACTAGGCGAATCCTTTATCTCTAAGATATACAAGACGGAATCACCTACTTGTTGAAAGATGTCTTTTTCTAAATCAGCAGGCACTAAGTTTTCTAAAATAGAGGGATCATTTTCATCAACAAAAGGCGCAATTCCTTGTTTATAATCAGAAGGATATTTAAATTGACGCGCAAGATAATAATCATCGTTTTGATATTCATCAATAATTTCTTGGTAAGTATAATCTTTAATCAATTGGCCATTTAATGAAGAGCTATCTGAAAACTCTAAGTCTAAATCATGATGGGCAATCAAGACATTATCTTTGGTAAGAGCCAAATCTATTTCTAAGACATCCGCCTCAAATTCATTCACTAGCATTTCATACGCATAGATGGTATTTTCTGGAGCTAAGTCTTTCGCTCCGCCATGAGGAATAATAAGTGGATAGTCATCATGAGTTCTAAAAGGATTATCACCTTTAACAGACGAGAAAGTAAAGGGAACAAAGTTAAGAATTGTCAGAGTAATTGTAATAATAAGTAATAGAATAAAAAGAGTTTTAATTATTTTCTTAAGTATTTTCAAAGAAAGTTTCCTCCATTAGTTTTAATCATACCTTCAATTCATGTCATGATTCAACACTATGACACATTTGTTAGCAAAGTGATAAGATAGAATTAAGGAGGAACACATTATGAACTATATTGACCAGCACATGCATTCATATTTCTCATTTGATTCACAGGCTCAATTTGAAGACTATTTAAAACTGAGTGATAACCAAATTGTGACCACAGAGCACATTGATTTAGAAGATCCCACTACCGGTTTCATTGATCGACCCTTAAATCTAAAAAAGTATCTTAGGACTATTGATGAATTAAATGTTCAATATAAGAATCGCTTACTTAAAGGATTAGAGGTGGGATGGAGTAGGCGTACCCATGAGCGCTTAATTGATATCTTAAAGAGTCACGATTTTGATTTGTTAATACTCAGTATTCATACCAATGGTATCTATGACTACATGAATCGTAAAGCAAAACTAGAAAGAGACCCCGCTATTTTAGTACCTCAATATCTAGACAATTTATATGAAGGCGTTTTAGCAATGCATGAACATATCAATGTCTTAGCCCATTTTGATTATGGCTTTAGAGTAGTCGATGTAAGTGTAGATGAGTTGTTAAGATATGGTGAAGAAAAGCTTCGTAATCTCTTTGACTTATTAATCGAAAAAGATGTAAGTTTTGAGATTAATATGGGCAGTATTTTAGCACATAATAATTTAGAACTATACAAAACTGCCATCGACTTGTATCTTCAACAGGGAGGTAATTTGATTACTTTAGGTTCAGATGCCCATTTTGTTAAAGACTATCAGCGAGGTTTTGTTGAGGCTTGTCAATATTTGGATTCCTTAAATGTAAAATTTCTAACATATTATATTAAACAACAAGCACAACAAGTAAGAATTAAAGAATTACTTTAGTTACGATTATGAAAAAGGCATAAGAATATGGTAGGCTATTAGTAGTAAGGAGGGTTAAAGAATATGTCAACAATTCCAAATTGTCCACAATGTGATTCAGATTTAGCTTATGAAGATCGTGGATTGTTTGTATGTCCAATGTGTTCTTTTGAGTGGACACAGCTATCTGTTGAAGAAGCACAAATTAAGGATGCTCATGGCACGATCTTAAATGATGGAGATAGTGTGACTATCATTAAAGACTTAAAGGTTCAAGGAGCATCGTCTTCCATAAAGAGAGGCACCAAAGTCAAAAACATTCGCCTTATTGCCAATCCAAGTGATGGTCATGATATTGATTGCAAAGTAGATGGTTTTGGGGCTATGAAACTGAAATCAGAATTTGTGAAGAAGATTTAGGAGATGTATCGTGAATATTGCGAAATTTATTGATAAAGATTTTGAAATTGATGGTGACCTTAATAAAGAGCTATGGAAAAATGCAATGTGGTCAGATCGCTTTGTCGATGTGATAGGAAATACACCAGCTATTTATGATAGTCGTAGTGCCATATTGTGGAGTGAAGAGTATCTATACATTGCTTTTTATGCGGAGTCTCCTTATCCAAAAGCAAGTATGAAAAATGATGGAGATTTATTATGGTTTGATAATGATATCGAAGTGTTTATCGATGGTCAAGATACCTATTATGAACTTCAAGTTAATGCTTATAACACAATTTATGAGGCATTCTATATTTGGCGCGATGCCTATAAAGAAAATGATTATTATCAACAACAAGCTCAATATAAAGTCATTGAAAATGATGCCAGAGTGTTTGGCGGTAATCATGATCGACATGGATTAAATTTCTGGAAAGGAAGTCATCCTCGTGGTAATCGTTGGGCCTTTTTAAATTGGCAGATGCAAGACCTAAAGACAGCTGTTAAAGTGAATGGCTATCTTAATGATGACACTAAAACATCCGAAAGTGTGACATATGAAATTAAGATTCCTTGGGCTAGTATGAAGGATTTGCGTCAACAAAAACAGAGCTGTCCTCAAGATGGTGATGTCATTAAAATATTTTTAGGGCGTTATGAGAACTTAAGAATTAATGGCCAAGAAGTTGCTGTTGGATGGTCATGGGACCCTATTGGTAGTGATGATAATCATGTTCCAGAACTATTTACACCAATCACATTTAAGAGATAACAACCACTAGTTGGTTGTTTTTTTATAGTTGTCCAAACTTGTGGACAATTAATTTATTATAATATTTGTGGGGGAGATAATATGTTTATAAAACGAAGTAAAGTGTTATTCTCTTGTGCACTTTTAGCAAGTGTCTATGTTCTGTACTTATTAAGTTACTTTGGAAGTGCGTCAAGTGCTTCTGATTCGTCTGAAGCATTAGGGAAGGCTTTTGCGACGGTGTTGGTTGCACCGCATATGTTCATGATAGGTTTAGGAGCCATCTTTTCTTGGTTAGGATTCTTTCTTCGCAAAGGTTGGGCAGCTCTCACAGGAGCGATACTTTACTGTGTAGGAGCTTTTGTCTTCATTCCCTATGCTTTATTGGTAGTACCTTTAATCATTTTAGGTTTTGTTGGCTTTACTCAGCAAAACAAATTGATGTTAAGGTCCTACTAACAATTGCCTTTACATTGTAGAGGCTTTTTTTATAAACAATTTGTACTATAATAATAGATATGAAGGAGAAATAACTTATGAAAAGAGCTAATCATAATAAGCTGAAATTAATAAAGTTAATCGAAATGTTTGAAAGAGATACCGATGAACAACATCATCTTTCCATGCGAGATATCTTAAGAAAATTAGAAGCCAATGGACTGAGTGCAGAAAGAAAGTCGATTTATTCTGACGTTGCTTTTCTACAAGATATAGGTTTCGATATTGAAATTATAAAGGGAAGTCATGCACGTTATCATTTAGTTCGACGTCTATTTGAATTACCAGAACTTAAACTTTTAGTCGATGCGGTTCACAGTAGTCGCTTTATTACAGAAGCCCATAGTAAAAAAATAATTGATAAATTAATGACATTAGTGAGTAGATTTCAAGAGAAGGAATTGAATCGACAAATTTATTTAACGCAGCGTCCAAAATCATTGAATAAAACGACCTTGTATTCTATTGATGAGATTCATCATGCGATTAATGAACGTCAACAAATTAGTTTTAAGTATTTTTATCTCAATACCAAAAAGAAGCGAGAATATCGAAAAGAAGAACTAACGATTCATAGTCCGCTTGCTTTATGTTGGGATAATGATAAATACTATTGTCTGTGTTATAACGAAAAGTACAATGATGTTAATTCTTATCGCGTCGACCGAATGGAAAATGTTGTGATGTTAGATAAGAAATGGCATGATGCAGCCTATGATATTGATATCGATAGTTACATTAAAGGAATGTTTGGAATGTTTTCAGGAGAGAAGATTCGAGCTATCCTAGAATTTGATAATAGTTTAGTCAATTCGGTTACCGATGTCTTTGGGATGGATGTAGCGATTAATGAAAATGGAGATAAATTTAGCGTCAATGTTGTGGTCTCAAAAAGCAATGTATTTTTTAGTTGGCTCATGCAATTTGGAACTGATGCCCGCATTGTTTCACCAGACTCATTAAGAGAATCCATGGCTCAATTACTAAAAGAAACGTTGTCACATTACTCTTAGTTTGTTATTGTATCAGATGGAGGGATGACATTATGAGTATTCAAGAAGTATTATCGTCAAGAGACAAATCTGTCCATATTGGAGTATTTGTTCAACAGTCAATGGATATTTATCGACATTATGAATCATTAAATCAAAGAATTGATATGGAATATATTGCAATTAATTTATCATCAATTAAAACACTTAAGAAAGGTCGTATTATCGGTAAACTTGCTGATGAAGAGCAATTAAATCAAATGAAAGATAGTGCTCAACAATTACTGAAAGCACGCTTAGGTAAACAAGCAGCAGTTCAGATCGCTGTGGCCTTAGTTATCGCATTTTTGTGGTTTCTCTTTTTTATGCAAGTCTTAAAAACACATGTCGCGATTGCTATTATTAGTAGTATCATTGCTTTTGCGATAGTGATTTATTTCTTAATGAAAACAACCTCTCAACGATTGGTCCATACGACTCAAAAGGTCTATAAACAAAAGGTAGATTCAAAACTACAAGGGTATTTTGATCATTACTATGGTTAACTTTGAATAAAGATATCTGAAATATAAGCTAATTCTGACAGAGGAATCTTAATTCCAAAGGTTTCTTCTACTTTAACAAACTCTTTCTCAATGATAGAAATGGTTTCACCGTTTTCTTTTAGAAATAGATTTAAATCAGGGTATTCAAGAAATTCTTTTTTGATACAACGCTCAATCACAAAAGCACTGTGAACAATAAACTTAACAACAAACTGTTTTGTATGTGATAACTTTAGATTGTTTAAAATATTAGTTAAAATTGGATAAAGAACATTGACAGCTTTTGTTCCATCGAGAAATGTAAGTTGTTTGATAAGGAAGTCATCAGTCAGTTGTCTTAAGAAGATATTTTCTTTGTTGTTCAACTGTGTTTCTGATGAGGTGTTTTCCATTAAGAATCCTCGTTTATCTTTTCTTAATTCATCAAGTGTGATGTTTTTTTCTATTTTATTGATTAAATCCTCGACCAATGGCAGTGATAATGGATAATAGCTTAGAATATTGCGATCACTAACCCCTTGTAAAAGGCTTTCAGTATTTTGATT
>JAAZEF010000069.1 GCA_012512455.1 Erysipelothrix sp. | reverse complement strand
TTAATAGCTCATAAAAAAAGGACAACCATTTACTGATTGTCCTTAGTTAAACATTATTGTGTCATTTGGTATAAATCATAGCTCCAATCAAGAGGAACTGTATACGAACGATAGAAGTGATCGCCATCTTTTAGATAATAGTCAAGACGAACATTCAACAACTGATACTTGTCATAATATTCTTGATCACTATACAAGAGGATGATATCTGACTCTAAACCATTCTTCTCATACTCAGAGACATACTCTGTATGGTAAGGATGAGATCCTTCCGCCATACCAGGTGACCACCAACCTAAAATCTCTTGTTCATAACGAGACTTTTGAGTGAAATAGTCATAGTATGTTTCCACAATATACTCATGGAAATCAGTCACATGTTCAATATCATCCTCTACTATGATTTCCGCATAGAACTGATGATAGTTTTGCTCAATTTGATAATTAGGTTCATTATACTTATCTCGATTTTGGAAAGTTAACCTCTGATATGATGAGACTACGACTTTTTCAATTTCATCATTATCAGGAATGATGTAATCAAAACCAAAACCATTAGTACTTCTCATTCCAAAGAGGACACCAATCGCAATCGCTAACAAGACCGCAAACTCGATAATCGCCTTAAAGAAATGAGAGAAGCCACGGTGTGTGATCGCATCCAAGACAAGATACATAACTAAGACACTTAGAATTGGATAAATGAAATCAATAGCACGTTGACTATAGTACGAATTGTAAGAGTACAATGCGATGAGTAACATAAGAATTGTAAGTATAAAGACTAAGATAGTTGTAAACCACTTATTAATACAAGGTTGTTCCACATTCTCAACAGGACGAATACGATAGAGATAACGATTCGCTGCAATTAAGATAAATCCAACTACTGGCCAAATCACATACCCCCAATAAAAGGTATTACTACTACCGATGAGTAAGACCGAATTCACAAACGAATAGTGATAAGTTATGGCACTCCATACTTGAGGTGTCAATATCGAATTATCCGCAAAGATATATGCGGAGCCATACATCTGAACGACTAATATTGCGATAAAGGGAAGCACCTGTAAGATTGAAGTATAAATAAAGCTATCGAAGAGAGTTCCAATATTGTTAATCGCGATCATCGCAGGGAACATGATAATTGGCAGATAAACAAACATCACACCAATTTCACCTAACATTGTTAGAACATTAGGTTGAAGTCCATAGTTCAATTGAACAAAGAATCCAAAGACCCAGGCAACAATTTGAGGAATTATCACAATGATCATCGTTGCTAAGAAATTACTTAAGAATAGATTCTCACTCTTAATTGGTAACGCTTCATAGACATCTAAATCTTTTCGTGAAGTCATATACTTAAAGATGAGAAGTGGTAAGTAAGCTGAAATGATTAAGAAGATAACGAGGTTGGCAATCTTAAATCCGTTCGCTACAGATTGAAAATAATTACTATCCATATCCGCGGCAAAAAAATAGTTACCATTCATGAGTAAGGCAAGTGGATAAAAGATAGAAAGGACGACCGCTAATAAAATCATTAAGCGACGATTCTTCATTATTTGATAGCCAACATAGCGAAAATTAAGAAATTTATTCACCTTGATTTGCCTCCATTTCTCTTACAAACAATTCTTCCATGGTTAAAACAATCGGATTAACTAAGACTGGTTCTAGTCCCTTCACCTTATCATTAAAGGCCTCTAAATCTCCTTTGATGATTACTGTAAAGATTCGTCCAGTCTGTTCAACATAGAGTGGTTTAAACTGTTTTATTTCCGCAATATGAACATCCTTGTCAAAGGCTATCTGAATCTTATGATAGCTGTTTTGAAGCTGTGATAATTCACTAGAGAATATCAATCTCTTATGATCAAGCAAGGTCATCACATCACAGATATCTTCTAGTTCACGAATGTTATGGGAAGAAATAACAACTGCCAAGTCTTCATCCAAGACACTCTCTGCTAAATATCTTTTAAGGGTTAAACGCATCATTGGATCAAGTCCATCAAAGGACTCATCCATGAGTAATAACTTTGGTCTAAGTGATAAGTTAAGAATTAGAGACGCTTGACGCTTAAGTCCTTTACTCATTTTATGTATCACTTTATTTTCATTAAAATGAAAAATCTTCACTAGATTTTGGTAGCGCTCTTCATCAAAACTTTGATAGAAAAGCTTATAAAACTCTTTCATAGATTTCAAATTGCTCTGATCTAAATAGAAGGGCTCATCTGATAAAAAGACAATTTCTTTTTTAGACTCTGGATTATTGTAGATAGGCTTGCCATCTAATGTAATGCTGCCATCATCTACCTTGTATACCCCTGCGATACAACGTAGTAAGGTTGATTTACCTGAACCATTGGCCCCAATGAGTCCATAGACTCTACCACTGCTAAGTGTCCAATCAAGGCCCTCTAGAATCAGGTCATTACCAAATCCCTTCTTAAGATTTTGTATCTGTAACATACTCTTCCTCCTTAAGTACTGAGATAACTATTTGTTGAATATAGTCACTGTTAAATCCTACACGACTCATTTCATAGAATATTTCTTTCAATGATTCCTTGAATTGATGTGCTAAATCTTTTTCTACTTGGTGGCTAGAACTAATAAAGGTTCCTTTGCCCACAATGTTCTCTGTATAACCACGGCGCTCTAGTTCACCATACGCCTTTTGCACAGTATTTGGATTGACGCCTAATGAAGTAGCAAGTTCTCTTACCGATGGTAATTTATCGCCACCCTGTAGAACACCTTCCATTAAAAAGAGTACGGTCTGATCGATAATCTGTTCATAAATAGGATGTTGACTCTTATAGTTGATGTTAAACATATGGCCTCCTTTCTGGTGTATTACTGCCTACTAATACACTACCACACTCTTTTATTATTCACAACAATTAACACCAAGGTGATTAAATTGTCACTTAGCAACCATTGTTAATAAATAGTTAATTAGTAAACCCTTATGAGATTAATTGATATAATAAAGCCACTAAGGAGGTCATATTATGATTAATGAGAAATTAGTTGAAATACTTGTTGAAGAAGTCCAATTTCAAAACAATGAGAATAAAAACAACAACGAGAAATACCGTCAACAGGCCAAATATCATACCAAGCTTGTTGAACAGATGCACAATAAGGTAGAGAAGTATCCACATTTCGCACTTGCCATCTTACAACGACATATCGACAAAGAAGATCTTATCTTTGGACAAGAAATTAATGTTCCTAAATTAACACCCCATGAAGAAGGGAGAATCTATTCATTAGTGCGCTGTAAACATATGATTAGACTCGCTAAAGAAAGGGCAGATAAACATGAATAAGGCACCATTACATAGCGAATTTAGTGCCAAGAAAACGGTCACTCATAAAGACTTAGCCAGTGTCTATGGCTCAGGTAAAGCCGATGTGTTTTCCACACCAGCCATGATATCCTTCATGGAAGGAACTTGCAATGATTGGTTCTCACAATACTTAGATGAGGGCTATATTTCAGTAGGTGCTGCCATCCACATTAGACACCTACGCCCCACACCTGAAGGCATGGAAGTCACTTGTATTGCTAAGTATGTTGGGATGGAGGATAACCTTCATAAATTTGAAACCCGTGTCTATGATGAAACTCAACTCATCGGTGATGGCTATCAATTAAGAGGCGTTGTTCATAAACAAAAATTTGAACATACCACAAAAGAGAAACTAGAACACCGTGACTATTAGTTATCACTAAGAGCAACTAAAAGTAGTTGCTCTTTTATTTGGACACACTTAAACTATTCTCAACCAGATAACCATTTTCTAATGTTTTATACACAGTTAAAAACTCGCCATTTGTTCCTATATCTCTAGTCATCGTTTGATCTTCAAAAGTTGTCATTAATATGACATACTCACTTTCCGCTTGAAGCTTATATTCACTTGGAATATCATTTACATCAATCTCAACCTGATGAGTCATCACATTATTGGAATCCATTTCAATCAGTGTCATTAATAAAGGACGACTTTGATAAGCTATCTCAATATCAAGTTTCAATGAAACAACTTGTTCATCTTTTGTGACACTTTGGTCTATTGTTATTGCGTTCCATGAACCTTCATATCCACTAAAGCCTAGATTATAACCACCCTCATCCCTAGCAACTATCGATCCATCTTCTTTTTGATATATTCCATACATATTAAATAAATGTTCCTTAGCTTCCCATACTAATAACTTGGCACTAATATCTGTATGAGTCTCATCACCTATATGAAGATGTGTATGCATATCAAAAACTTCCTCACTACTCCACGAATAAGAGTAGGGATTTTCTTCGTCTTCAAAAGTGTAGTCCATGATGACGACACCCTCTATCGATCCAAAAGTGACTGACTCAATATTTTGTTGTTCATCCATCACGAGTTGGCCCTTGATACTACTTGGAACATTATTAACATCTTTCATAACAAATAAACCAATGAGAGTTTCTTCTTGTAGAACTGTCTCATCATTTACAATTTGAGCCAGCTGACAGCCCACTAATATTAATATCAATGTTATTAATCCAATTTTCTTGAATAATTTATTCATCATCTTCCTCCAGATTCCCATTAAATTTGAGAATATCACCCACATCACATTGTAGGTAGTAACATATTTTATTGATGGTATTAAAACGGACACCTTTGGCCTTTCCACTACGTAGTATAGAAAGATTGGCTTCGGTAATATCAACTAGAGCACAGAGTTCTTTACTGGTCATGTTTCTCTCTTTTAGTATCTGGTCTAAATAAACTTTAATTGCCATGATATCGCCTAAATAAACTGACTATTCTCTATCATTAAGCGAGATACAAACATGACCACAATTACCAACAACAAAGCATCCAATGAGTAATTAAAACTAAAAGAGACATTCTCTAATGAACTTATCAACAATAATTTCAACAAATTAACACCTATATTCACTACTACCATAATGATTAAAGACTGACTAGCTAGCTTTGATAATTGTTCAATATGCTTTATTGAAGTTTCGCCCAGTACTTCTAAATCAATGATCTTTACTGCTTTATAGATAATGAATAGTCCCAATAGAGAGGGAATAAGAATTCCTATCTGATTAATCCAAGATGCAAGTTGTTCAACTTCTATTGTTTTAATTACAAATAGAGACATCGATACATAGTACATTCCTACTCCAATTAACAAATAGCCTAAGATTTTCAATAAATCATTTGTCTCATATCTATTAGTGCGTGTGACCAAGGTTACAATTCCATAGTCTAAGATAATTGAATAGACAAATATAGTAAGACCTAATTGAATGATAACTCCCATTCCATGGATCGATATTAAATGAGGATTAATGAATAAATAAATACTTACAAACAATCCTAAACTCCATAAAATGAGTAATATTTTTTCAAACATTGTTTTTCTTCTTAATAACAATAGTGGACTAGCACATATGAGTATATATAAGACGATCGAGACTAGATTACCTATTGAGTTCATTAATGATAGATTTCTTAATCTATCACTAATAATGGTAAAGGGTAATGTGATCCATGAGAGTGACTCTGCATTTAATGTTGTCCCAAAGACCATTAACACTAAAATGATAACAACTTCGATTGCCCAAACAACTTGTAATTTCTTGACCATGAGCTTCTCCTTCTAATTATCGTTAGTCAATAATTTGTTTTCAAATTTCTTGCAATCAATCACTAATATTGATAATCTACTAATTAATGATATAATTTAGTTGTAAATGATAATCAGTATCAATTGTTAGAAAGGATGATTTCATGAGCGTTAAACCAACCAAACAACGTCAGAGAATACTTGAAGTCATCAGGGATGCCAAGGGACACTTAACAGCTGAAGAAGTATATAAACAACTGGCCATTGAGGATCACTCAATTGGTATCGCTACAGTCTATCGTAACTTAAAATATCTCTATGAAAACCACTTAGTCAATAGGATTCAACATCCAGACTTTGGCTATGTGTATGACTCCAATCTTGAAGAACACTACCACTTCCATTGCCAAGTGTGTAATCGAATTATGGATATTGAGAATATGATTCATAAAGAACTCAATGATGAGGTAGAAGAGAAATTTGGTGGTCAAGTCAATTACCATATGACTTACTTCTATGGGGTATGCCCTGATTGTTTAATTCAACAAGGAGATAAGAACTAATTTATCTTCTTTTTTTATCCAAAAATGATATACTATCCCTTAGATTGTGGGGACCAAACATTGAATACATTATGGAATAAAAACTTTACAATAATAACCTTAGGGACTGTCGTTTCCATGCTCGGTAATACGGTCTCTTCTTTTGCTTTAGCGGTCCTCATTTTAGAACTTACCAATTCCAGCTTTGCTTTTGCTTTATATTTAGCACTCAATAACTTACCAAGACTCTTTGTCCCCATGATAGCTGGAACTTTCCTTGATCGCTTCTCACGAGTCAAAGTCATCTATTCATTAGACTTTCTTTCCTCATTTGTCTTCCTCTTCATCTTTGTAGGTCTAACTCAAAACTTTTTAAATTATCAACTCTTTATGATATTAGCCCTCATTATTGGGACTATCGATAGTATTTATCAAGTAGCCTACGATAGTCTCTATCCCACATTTATTGACAAGGGTAATTTCTCAAAAGCTTATTCCATCTCCTCAATGATCTATCCTATCGCTGCGCTCATGACACCTGTTGCCGCCTTCATTCATGAGACAATTGGCCTTGAGATTCTCTTTATATTTAATTCATTAGCTTTCTTTATTGCCGCTGTAATGGAAACTAAAATGGACAAAGATGAATCCCATATTCAAGAGGGTGCTCAACAGTATAAAATCAAAGAATTTAAAAAAGAATATAAACAAGGTTTAAAATATCTGATCACTCACAAGGGACTACTCTTTATTACACTCTATTTCTTTTGTAACTCCCTATTTCAAATGTCTGTCTCTCAGACTTTAGAAATGCCCTACTTTAAAAATGTTCCCAGCCTTGGTTATCAACGCTTTACCTTCATTTCCACTGCCAATGTCCTAGGTCGCTTCATTGGAGGATTTTTACACTATCGTTTTGAGCTTCCATCAAAGTATAAATTCAACATTGCAATGAGTGTCTATGTAATCATCAGTGTCTTACATGCCTTCTATCTCTATACACCCTTTACTTCTATGTTAATTATCAACTTTGTGATTGGTATCTTGGCAGTGACCAGCTTCAACATTCGTATTTCATCGACACAGGCCACAGTAGATAATGCGATGAGGGGTCGTTTCAATGGCGTCTTCCAAACGATTACTACGACTGGCTTAATCATTGGTCAAGTCCTATGGGGAGCTTTGGGTGAAGTATTTGATGCGAGAATGTTAATCATGTCGATGAATTTGGTCACCCTAGTCTTAACCTTTATTGTCATTTATCGTCAAAGAGAACATGTGAAACCTATTTATAATCAGACGCTTTAATTGCATGCTTACTAATTTTAGCTTATAATATGACTTGATTAGCTGGGAAGAAGATATTATCTAATGTGAACTTGTAGAGAGTGAGTGGCTGGTGAAAACTCATAGTGAAGATAGATAAACATGGCTTTGGAGCTTATTAGATATGAATAAACTTGTTTGTATCTAATCGTCATATGGCGTTAACGTATTAAGTGCACACAAAAGGTGTGAATTAAGGTGGTACCGCGCTATCAGGCGTCCTTAGCTGGGACGTTTTTTTATTTCAAAAGGAGGCTTTATAATGACTAAAAAACCCTATTATATTACAACCGCAATTGCTTATACTTCAGGTAAACCTCATATTGGTAACGTATATGAGATTGTTTTAGCTGACGCCATTGCTCGTTTCAAAAGAGAGCAAGGTTATGATGTATTCTTTCAAACTGGAACCGATGAACACGGATTAAAGATTGCTCAAAGAGCCAAAGAAGCAGGTGTTACACCTCAAGCATTTGTGGATGATGTCGCAAAAGTAATTAAAGATCTATTCGATCATATGAATATTTCATATGATAATTTTATTCGTACCACAGAAGATTATCATAAAGAACAAGTCGCGAAAGCATTTAAGAAATTTGTGGACCAAGGTGATATTACTAAGGCACAATATGAAGGCTGGTACTGTATCAGTTGTGAGTCTTTCTATCCTGAGAGTCAAATAGAAGATGGACATTGTCTTGTTTGTGGAGGTCCTGTTCATAAAGAAAAAGAAGAATCTTATTTCTTTAAACTATCTAACTATCAAGACAAATTGGAACAACATATTAATGACCATCCTGAATTTATTAGACCTGCCTCACGTAAACATGAAATGATTAATAACTTCATTAAACCAGGACTGACTGACTTAGCAATATCTCGCACAACCTTTGACTGGGGTATTCAAACCTTTGATGAAGACCATGTCGTGTATGTATGGCTTGATGCGTTAATGAATTATATTACGGGTCTTGGTTATGATGTCGATGGCAATCATGGCGAGTTATTTGAGAAATACTGGCCAGCTGATTTACACCTTATTGGTAAGGACATCGTTCGTTTCCATTCTATCTATTGGCCGATCTTTTTGATGGCACTCGATGTACCCTTACCCAAACAAATCTTTGGTCACCCTTGGTTATTAGTGGGTGATGATAAGATGGGTAAATCAAAGGGTAATGTTATCTATGCGGATGATTTAACAGAAGTCTTTGGTGTCGATGCGATAAGATACATCATGTTACATGAGATGCCTTTTGAAAGAGATGGCAACATCACCTATGAAGTAATTATTGAACGTATTAATACCGATCTTGCTAATGTGTTAGGCAACCTTGTTAATCGTAGTTTATCCATGGCAAATAAGTATTTCGATGGCACTATTTCTAATAAGAAAGTCGTCGATCCAATTGATGATGGTTTAATTAGTACTATTTCTTCTTTATCTCAAAAGATTGCTGATAAGATGGAAACACTTCATGTCCAAGATGCATTGAGTGAACTCATGGAAGCAACTCGTCGTACTAACAAATATATCGATGAGACACTTCCATGGAATCTTGCGAAAAGTGAAGAATCACAAGACCGCTTAGAAACAGTTCTCTATAACTTATTAGAATCAATTCGTATCATTGGTATTAACCTAAGAGCTTTCTTACCAGATACTTCAGAGAAGATTTTAGACCAATTAAATACAACGCAAAGAAGCTATGAATCAAGTTATCAATTTGGTAGCTTAGAGGATAACCTTCAAATCACTAATAAACCTACCCCATTGTTCCCACGTTTTGATGTTGAAAAAACACTAGAACTTCTTAGAGGTCCCCAAGTCATAATCGAACATAAACCAGAGATCACAATCGATGATTTCAATAAACTAGAACTTCGTAAGGGAACCATTCTAGAATGTAAAAAACACCCCAATGCGGATAGCTTACTAGTCTTCCAGGTCAATCTAGGGGATAAAGTGGTTCAAATTGTGAGTGGCATCGCTAATTCATATCAACCACAAGAACTCATTAATAAGGAAGTCTTAATCTGTGTCAATTTGAAACCTATTAAACTTCGTGGTGAAATGAGTCATGGTATGATCTTAAGTGCCTTTGATGATGATAAATACCAAGTTGTTGAAATCCCTAATGTTGAGGATGG
>JAAZEF010000068.1 GCA_012512455.1 Erysipelothrix sp. | reverse complement strand
TTGGAGTGGTTGGAGTAGTCGGTGTTGTCGGTGTTGTTGGGGTGGTTGGAGGTGGAGTAGGTTGAGATGCAACCACATTAATTGTAATTGATCGTGAAACCTCTCCTGCATCATTTAAATCGCCACCAATTAAAGTAGCAGTAATTGTTGCACTTCCTACCGCAACAGCAGTAAAACTAAATGTAAAACTATTGGATTGACCTGTAGCACCCTGTGTACTGTGTCCATTAATTTTTGCTACTGAGGGATTACTACTTACAAGAGTAACATCCCCTGCCGCACTGTCTCCTGATGGATAGCTGTATGTAGCAGTTATTGTAAAGTTTTGACCAACTACTGGAGAACTCGTGCTTGCAGAAAGGCCAAGTGTTCCATACGCATATACAGGTGTTTTTGGTAACACTAATAATGAAACCAACAATGTGATTAACAATAAAACTATTCTATTCTTTTTTGTCATATTTTTACCTTATTGAAATAAATTAGAGTGACCATTTATGTGTAATAACACTTGTCTAACATCTAATGAATTTAGCTTTCCATCTTTTGTAATATCTGCACTTATTAAATAAGAGCCTTTGTGAGATTTATGTCCATTGATATGCAGCAACAATTCTCTTACATCAAGAGAGTTAACTTTTCCGTCACCATTAATATCACCCAACACTGCTATAGTGAAGATTTGTGCTGATTGTCCTGATTGAGAAACGGTCATAACGTCACCAGTGGCCAGATTGTTAGAAGTCGATTTAGTTTTACCACTACTGTCTTTAACGGATACAGTAATAGTAGAATCTTTAGCTTTAAGTTTTGACTCAACTGACGTGATAGTTGTTGTCAGGTTCATACCTGTTAGAACACTACCACTCGCTGTATATCCTAATGTAGAAGCAACATTTACTTTAGCTTCACGTGGTTTGACCTCTTCAATATAAGTTGCAGAGATATATCCAGTTTTACCTTGATAAGTGATTTTGAGCCATGTGCCAGACTCGACGAGATTACCAGTAATCTGAGCACCAGCATTGAGACTACCTAAAATTGAACTTGTGGTATTTGGATTAGATCGAACTCTTAAACCATTGCCCATTACACGATAGGTCTTGGTTTCAGTCTCTGGTTCAGGATCTGGTTGTGGTTCAGGTTCAGTAGGAGGATTAGGAATTTCTCCACCCTTACCTTGATTAATAATGGTTAGTGAGTTCTTGCTAACAAAACCTGTAGTTCTATCGTTGATTTTATTTTGTAATAAGATTTCATAGAAACCATTAGATTCACTGACAATGACAGCAGTCACATTTAACAAACCAGAATTAGTTGTGTATAGGATGTTATTAGATGATGTTGAAGCAGAACTTCTAACATTTACTGCCGTATTATCCGGGAATTTAGCTACTGTATAATAATGTAAGTCTGTTTGATTAAATGCTTTGTCAAAGTCGTACATATAGTTTGAAATTTTAAGACCCCAATATGGATCAGAGGCATATTGCTTATTGAAGCCACCTTCTTTTTGACCTACCGAGGTACCCGCAAATCGCCAATCTGTTAATCGTAAGTAACCATTTAAATTAACTGACATGTGTTCACGAATAGCTTGTTCTACTGATTCAAAGTAGGATGCTTGTCCAGGATCACTATCTATCGCATTCCAACCAAATAGGTTATTACGATTAAGGGCATAGCCAGATGTTCCATAAGCTGACTCATGAATAGCCATAGCATAAACGATTAAACCATTCATGAAATATGTATTTTGACTGTTTATGAAATGTTTACCACTGTTGAACATCGCTGATTTAGCAGTTGAATTATAACCCCTATCTACTAGGAATTTATTCAATTGTTCCGCGGTATGTGTCGTATAGCTACGAGCTGGTAAAAATTGGAAATAGTTATAATATTCTTGATCTGAGACACGTTGTGTCATATCTATATCACTATAGAAAGTTACTCCATCATTTGAGTAATAACGTGTGTTAGCCTTTAACCAACTAGGTGCTACACCATAACTTGTGACACTATATTGTCTCGCAGGTTTTGAATTGGTTGAAGCAGGAATCGTATATGATTTAATCTTAATCCATTCATTTATTTTAACTTCAGAACCAACAATTGTGTAACCACTATTTAATTGGTGATTACCACTTACTAAAGCAAAATTAGTACCAGCACCCTGTCTAATCCGGATTGAATAATTATTTACTCGATAAACCGTATTATCCCCTGAGCCACTTATCTTCGTAAACCACCCTGACTGGTTTTGTGCATAGGCACCAGAAGAGAAAGTATGAGTTACAGGTAGAGAATTACTCACAGCACTGTTATTGATTTCACTAAAATAGTAATTCATTTCGCCATTAGTCACCATGTAATAATTAGGACTGATAGTATTCAAAATGACATTGTTACCACTCGAGTTACCACCAAGATAGATAGACCAATTGTTTTCAACATAAATCATTGGTACTAAATCAGCAGTAGAAGCTTTGATGTAACCCTTAAATCCAGCAATCCCAATGTGATAAGAATTACCAGTAGAAACAGTCCCATAATAGGATAATGTATTATATGTATTTATATAAGTTCGTTGAGTGCTATTCAAAGCAGTCGTACGATACAAATTAGTGGTACTTTGATCTGATGAACTCGCACGATCTGGCACGTTAACAACAATACCTCGATCCATCGCGACTATTTTCATCGGTGATTTACTACTAGCATGTCGAATGATAAGATTTTTATTAGAATTTTTATTCATCGCATCAATCGCGGAAGATAAAGAACTATAACAATTTATTTTTTCAAAAGTATTATGTCCTGTAATTCTCTCTAAAGAATAATTATCACACACCAAAGGACCAATGACCGCAGTATTCGCAGAAATTGGTAAAGCACTTTGGCTACTAAAAATGCCAAACATCAACAATATTACTAATAGTAAGATCGATTTTTTTCTATAATTCATTTTAAAACCTCACTTACTGGTTTTCACTTTCAGCAATCCATTCATCTTGACCGATAAGTTTGTACTCTATTTTTATCGGCTCATTATCATCTAAGAAATATGGATTAGACGATGTAACCTCAAAAATTACATAACCTTCAAAATAATAATCGAAATCATCAATAATGTTGTTACCATTTTGATAAACATAATCTGAGTTTAATGCATAAAAGACTTCATCTGTCGAAAGAATCGTTAAACGTGCTTGTTCAATCCCAATTTTCTCTTCTGAAGCAATCGATACTAAGCTAGAATATACCCTCACTACTGAAGGATATTCAACTGGTTTAAGTTGTCCACTAGCATTTTCGATAAATATTAAGTTGCGATCAATTTCTTGAAGTGGTTCAAAAGTAATCGCCGATTCATTCATCACCGGTTCATCATCGTTATTGTTATTTATGTCACCTGGATCATCTTCTACAGGCACTTTACCCAACATTTCAGGAGTACCCTTAGGATTGGTCAAATCAAAAGCTATTGGATCAATGGAAACATTCAATTGTTTCTGAAAGCTATCACTCACCAATAGATTAATTTTATCCACAGCAGTAGACTTTATAGGAATAAATAGATTTACTTCAAGATTGTTCTCTAAGGAAACTAAATCACCTAATGTGACCTCCATCGCACTCAAATCATAACCCAAGGATTCTAAAGACTTACGATATTCATCCACAGAATTTAGGATCACATTCTCATTTGTTCTAAAATTGTCTAATCCCATATCAATCGGTTCATTACTCGATAACTGGACCTTAGCAACCACAAATTTAAAGGGAACATCCTCCAAGTCAAAAACAGAATAATCCTCAGCCTTAATAACTAAATCCTTGGAAGGTGTCTCCAAAGGTGGTTTATCATTAGGATTGAGGAAAAAGTTTTGATATATAGTTACAAACAATAAAATCACGACCAAAGCCGACAAGACAGCAATCGTAACGTTTTTCTTGTTAATATTCTTCAAGATACACTTCCCCTTCTAGACATAATTATAATGGAATAATAGGATGTTTAGCCACTAATTCACATCATCAATTACATTAACATTGTACCATATTGTAATAAAAGTCTAACCAAATTTTAACCTTATGACCACTACAAAATATAAAAGAGTGCTATAATAGGATTATTCGAAAGGGCTAGATAACATATGTCACAACAAACATTACAACAAAACAAGCAAATCACTACCAGTTACGGTCGTAAATTAGCGGAAAAATTAAGCTTTGGCGAAGAAATTGGCAACGCTGTATCACACGGTGTCATGGCCGCCATCCTATTATTAGTACTCCCATTAATGGCAGTATATGGTTATCTAAAGGGCGGAGTCATCATGTCAATTGGTTTCTCAATCGTTGCGATATCACTCTTCTTGATGTTTCTTGCCTCCACGCTATATCACAGTATGAGTTATGACAGTCCACACAAAATTGTCTTTAGAATCTTGGACCATATCTTTATATACGTGGCAATTGCAGGAACCTTTACACCCATTGTATTAGTCGCAATGGACGGAGTAATTTCCTATCTTGTCCTAATTATTCAATGGGGAATGGTACTCTTTGGTATTCTCTATAAATCAATTGCTAAAAACTCACTACCAAAAGTATCCGTCACGATTTATATGGCCATGGGTTGGTCAGCTATTCTCTTAATACCACAACTCATCGCAAACACATCACCCATGTTCATAGGACTCATCGTCTTAGGTGGTCTACTCTATACTGTAGGCGCCCTATTCTATCGACAAAAGAAACCATGGAGACACTTCATCTGGCATTTATTCATTAACGCTGCCTCCATCAGTCATTTAATCGCAATCATCTTCTATCTATAAAAATCAAACGACTCCAATATTGGAGTCGTTTTTGTTATCTAAAATAAATTGAGAATATCCTTATAAGTCACAAAGATAATTAAAGCAAACAATAATAGGAAGCTCACCAATATTAGTGTGGTCTCAAGCTTTTTATTCACAGGACGACCCGTAATGGCCTCCCATAAAGAGAAGACAACTCGACCACCATCTAAAGCAGGCAGTGGTAACAGTTGAAGAATTCCAACGTTCACTGACAAGATGCCCGTAAAGAATACTAAGGACACCAATCCCTGTGCAGCAACCTGTGACGTCGCTGTATAAATCCCCACAGGACCAGATAAATTCTCTAAACCAATACCAGCAAATAAATCCTTTAAGACACTAAAGATCAATAGTGAAGCCGAAACAGTATAACGCAAACCAACAACAATACTCTCAAAGATATTAATTGACTTCGCACCAAAAGAAACCCCCACTAGATATTGATTGTTCTCTTCATTCCACTCAGGAGTCACCGTAATTTCTTTTTCTACGCCATCACGAAGGACAGTATATTGTCGCTCTTTCGAAACATCCTCTTCCTCTAAAGCCATATCTGAAAACTCATTTACTTCAATCACTCTAGAATCAACTGTCATAGTCGTAACGATATCTCCAACTTCAAATCCAGATGATTCTGCCGGACTATTCTCCATAATATTTACTACTTTACTACTCGTCTCAAAAGGAGAACCCGACATAAAAAACACTAAAGTGAAGACTATGACACCTAAGACAAGATTCATAAAAATTCCCGCCAATTGAACCACGATACGCTTCCAAGGATTAATCCCCGTAATCGTTCGCTTAGGATCTAAATCATCAGGAAATAAGCTACTCTCTTGTTCAGACTCCCCTGCCATAGCTACATAGCCACCAACAGGTAATAATCGAAGTGAATATTTTGTCTCTTTTCCCTTAACTTGAAATAATAATGGACCCATACCAATCGCATACTCTGCGCAATATACATTAAAAAACTTCGCAGCCAGTAAGTGACCAAATTCATGAACCGCCACAACTACTCCCAAAACTAAGACAAACGAGATAAGACCTCTAAACATTTCCATATTTAACACCTTTCACAAACAGATGTGCCAATTGTCGACCCATAGCATCCGCTTCTAAGACATCATTGACAACATTAATTTCTTTATATTCAAACTTGTCACAAGCATAAATTACTGCTTCTTCCATTTCATAATAACTTATTTCATCATTTAAGTAATATTCTACTGCTACTTCATTAGCACCATTCAACACTGCAGGTCCATTACCACCTAAATTACCCATCTTCACAGCCAACTCAAATAATGGATAGCGACCCTTTTTAATAGGTCTAAGTGATAAAGACGTCAATTCTTCAAATGTTAAAGACGGTTGCATTAATGTTTTATGTACTCCATCATTTAATGACATCGCAATCGGTAATCTCATATCTGAACTACCCAACTGGCAAATCAGTGAAGTATCCATAAACTCAACCATGCCATGAATCAAAGACTCTGGCTGAATCAAGACTTTAATTTTATCATAGTCAAACCCAAAGAGCCAATGAGCTTCAATAACCTCAAAACCCTTATTCATCATTGTCGCAGAATCAATCGTAATCTTTTGTCCCATCGACCATGTCGGATGTTTTAAGGCATCCTTTGATGTTTTATGGGCTAATTCATGATGTTCTAAATCACGAAAAGCACCACCACTTGCCGTTAAATAAATCTGATGGACACTCTCAATATCATGACCAATCAAACATTGATAGATAGCTGAATGCTCACTATCAATTGGTGTTAACAAGACATCATGTTTCTTTATCGCATCCATCACTATCTTACCACCAGCCACTAACGTTTCCTTATTCGCTAAGGCGATGTTTTTATTTAATTCAATAGCTCTCAAGGTCGGTAAAAAACCAACAAAACCAATCAGCGCATTCACAACCCAATTAGCCTGTGACAGTTCAACTAAATCAATTAATTGCTCATCACCACAAAGAACATTTACTAACGGAAATTCTTGAGATAGTGAAATTTGATCTTCTCTATTTTGAACCCAACAATATTTGATCTCAAATTCAGATAAAAGATTACGAGCTACTTTAACATTTTGACCCACTGAAAAAGCAACCAAATTCATAGACTCTTTATTCTGTTTAATTACATCAATAGTTTGTAAACCAATCGATCCTGAAGCACCTAATAAGAGAATATCTTTTCTCACAAAAAGATTCCCCATACGTTCAATAACAACATCATTAATAATAAAGAAAAGACAAGTGAATCAATACGATCTAAAATGCCACCATGAGACGGTAGTAATGTACCAAAATCTTTAATGTTATATTGTCTCTTAATACTCGAAAAAAACAAGTCACCCAATTGAGCAACAATCGGTATTAATAGAGAAGCCAATATAATAAACTCATAATCAAAATCTAAGAAATAACCAAAAACTAAAGAACCAATCAAACCACCAAAATAACCACCAAGTGCACCCTCCCAAGTTTTATTAGGAGACACTGAAGGAATCATTTTATGTTTACCAAATTTTACCCCAATAAAATAAGCCATGGTATCTGTTAAATAGTTTGCGACAAGAATCCAAAAGAATGCCAGATAACCAAATTGCATGAACAAATTAACTGCTGAATAAATTGCCATCATTATTAAGGTCGACATAATAAAGATTAAAGACATAATATCCATAGTAAACCATTTAGTAAGAATCATAAGTAGTGCTAATACTAAAAACAATCCACATATCAATGACACTAAATTATAAATGCTCATAAACGGAGTCGCAATCATAAACACTAACATAATTGGATAAATAATAGGTTTAACTTGTGATTTTATCAATGAATACAACTCATACGCAGCAAATGCCAAGACAGCAATAATAAGTGCCATGAAGCCAATATCACCTAACGCAAAAAAGCCCAGGGCTACCGCAATGACTACCAACGCTGTTAATATTCGCTGTTTCATTTCACACCACCAAACCTTCTATCACGATCATAATACTGTTTCACACATTCCTTAAAATCATTAGGCGTAAAATCAGGCCAATGAGTTTCCACAAAAATCATTTCCGCATAAGCCATCTGCCATAAAAGAAAATTAGACAATCTCACTTCTCCTGAGGTCCGAATCATTAAATCCACATCCCCAAATTCTGAAGTCATCAAATAATCAGAGAATTCATTTACACTCAAATCATTAGCTCGCTTATTATCAATGACATCCGCTGTATAATCCTTAATCGCATTCACAATTTCATCTCGTGAACCATAATCCATGGCAAAATTAAGAACCATCCCTGTATTATCCTTAGAACGCTCAATCGCTCTTTTCAATACTCTCTGAGTATCTATAGGAAAACGATCAAAGTGACCAATTAGATTAATACGAATGTTTTTCTCCATCAATTCTTTCATATAAGCATCAAAGAACTGTGCAGGAAGTTTCATTAAATAATTCACCTCTTCTGCGCTACGCTTCCAATTTTCAGTAGAAAATGCATACAAAGTCAAAACAGAAATACCCATTGCCTCTGCCGCAATCGCGATATTTCTCACATTATTAGTCCCTTGATAATGACCAAACGATCGGTCTTTATTTTGTTTTTTGGCCCAGCGGCCATTACCATCCATGATAATGGCCACGTGGGATAAACTTTTCTCCATAAGGACTTAAATACTCATGATCTCTTTATTTTTATCGTCCGCAATTTCTTCTGCGCGCTTAATAAAGTTATCAGTCTCTTTTTGGACATTCTCTAACTCACGTTTTTGATCATCCTCACGTAACTCTTCGTCCTTTTTGATTAAGTCATTTACATCACGACGTTCATTACGAATTACAACCTTAGTCTCTTCCAATAGTTTATTCACATCTTTTGTAAGATCTTTACGAGTTGCTTCAGTAAGAGCTGGAACAACCATTCTCACGACCGTACCATCATTTTGAGCATTAAGACCAATATTAGCAGCATTAATAGCTCTTTCGACAGCCTTCAATTGTGAAGGATCAAAGAGTTTAACCACTAGTTGTGTCCCCTCAACCACTGATATGTGACCCATTTGATTAAGAGGTGTCGGTGCACCATAATAATCAATTTCAATACCACTAATCATATTAGGATTAGGGCGACCAGTACGAATCACTGATAAATTAGATTCGAAATTCTCAATTGCTTTCTCCATTTTTGAGCTAGCAAGATTAGCAAATTTACTCATAAATCTTCCTCCTATTCTTTGCTAATACGGGTGCCAATGATTTCACCAAGGGCAGCCTTCTTAATGTTACCCTTAACATTCATGTCAAAAACTACTAAATCAATATCATTCTCTAAACACATTGAAGTCGCAGTCGTATCCATGACTTGAAGATTCTTTTGAATCATCTCCATATAAGTAAGTGTATCATATTTTGTTGCATTTTTATCAAATTTAGGATCAGCAGAATAAACTCCATCAACCCCATTTTTAGCCATAAGTATGACATCTGCATCAATTTCAGATGCACGAAGAGCCGCAGTTGTATCTGTAGAGAAATACGGATGACCCGTACCAGCTCCAAAAATAACAACTCTACCCTTCTCTAAATGACGAGTCGCACGACGTAAAATAAACGGTTCAGCGACCTCTCTCATTTCAATCGCAGACTGTACGCGAGTCTCCACACCAATGTGTTCTAAAGCACCCTGTACCGCAATCGCATTAATAACTGTGGCCAACATCCCCATGTAATCAGCTTGATAACGCTCAATACTAAGATCTGTTACTTGTTTGCCGCGCATGATATTTCCACCACCCACGACAATCGCCACTTCAATACCTAACTCAATTATTTCTTTAATCTCTAAAGCTAAATTACTCAACACCTTAGGATCATGTTGTCTAGTGTCCGAAGACAAGGCCTCACCACTAATTTTTAATAGAACTCGTTTCACCATAATCAAATTCTCCTTTTTAAGAAAAAAAGACACAAAATGCGTGTCTTTATTTACCTTGAGTTAAGCTTGCTATTTCATCAGCAAAGTTTTCTTCACGTTTCTCAAGTCCTTCGCCGACAGCATAACGAACAAAGTTAAGTACTTGAGCATTCGCGTTATTCAACATTTTATCAACACTCAATGAACTGTCCTTGAAGAATGGTTGATCAATCAATGAAATTTCTTGAAGAGCCTTCTTAACACGACCACTAACAATACCAGCTTTGATATTCTCAGGTTTATTAGCCATGGACTCATCATTTTTTAAGATTTCATTTTGAATTTCTGTTTCTTTATCAACAATTTCTTGAGGCATATCAGATTGTGAAATGAACTGTGGACTCATAGAAGCAACTTGCATCGCTACATCATGAGCAACTTCGTCATCTCCACCTTTGACAACTACTAGTGCAGCAATCTTACCACCCATATGTGTGTAATCACCAAAGATTTCATCATCATTTTTTTCAACAACTTCTAAGCGACGTAGAGAAATTTTCTCACCAATCGTAGCAGTCGCATCAACTACTAATTCATCAACAGTTTTACCATCAATGACTAAAGCATTAGCTTCTTCTAATGAAGCAGGTTTACTAGCAACAAAAGCTGCAGCTAATTTTTCTAATAAATCAACAAATTTGACATTCTTAGCCACAAAGTCTGTCTCAGCATTTAATTCAATAACAACACCTGTATTGCCATCCATCGCAATTTTAGCAAGACCCTCTGCAGCAATACGACCAGCTTTTTTAGCAGCTGTCGAAATACCTTTTTCTTGTAACCAAACAATGGCTTCTTCTACGTTACCATCGGTAGCTTCAAGAGCTTTTTTACAATCCATCATACCAGCACCGGTACGATCGCGTAGTTCTTTAACTAATTTTGCACTAATCATTACTTATTCTCCTCACTTTTTACAACTGTTTCATTCGCTTGAGAAGTTACATTCTCATTAGAAGATTCTGTTGAATCTTGAGTTGCACGCTTATTGAAAGCGCGACGGTTTCTGTTAAATGTTTGAGAACGATTACGACGTTCCTCACGTTGACGACGTTCTTCTTGACGTTGACGACGGCGTGCTTCATTTTGCTCATCCACACGACGAACAACATCACCCATGTCAATATCTTGTTCGCTATCCTCAACAAATGCTACTGTTTGAACGCCACCTTTAGCATCCACAATCGCATCACTTAAGACCGCAGTCATTAAACGAATTGTCTTAATAGCATCATCATTTGCAGGAATCATGTAATCCACAATGTTAGGATCACAGTTTGTATCCACGATACCAAATACTGGAATCTTTAATTTACGAGCTTCCAATACCGCAATATGATCTTCTGTAGGATCAACTACAAATAAAGCATCAGGAATTTTTTTCATTTCCTTAATACCACCTAAGAAGTTTTCTAAGCGTGTAGCTTCTTTACGAAGTAATACAACTTCTTTCTTAGGATAGACATTAATTGAACCATTTTCTTCCATCGCTTCAATATCAAGTAAACGACGAATTGATTTTTGAATTGTTCTAAAGTTAGTAAGAGTTCCCCCCAACCAACGTTGATTAACAAAGAATGAACCTGAACGCAAAGCTTCTTCCAATACTGTTTGTTGAGCTTGCTTCTTAGTTCCCACAAAAAGAACTTTACCGCCCTCTAATGCGATTTCATTCATCTTATGATATGCTTCATCTAACTTAGCTTGTGTTTGAGCCAAGTCAATGATATGAGTACCGTTCTTGGCGGTGTGGATAAATGGTGCCATTTTTGGATTCCAACGACGTGTTTGGTGACCAAAATGAGCCCCGCTTTCTAATAACTATTTAATGGTAACAACTGACATATAAATACCTTCCTTTCCGTTTTTCCTCCACTATTTCGGACATTACCAACTAAATAACATTTAGCACGGGGTAATGAATTCATAGTGTGTGTTTGTATGTACACTCAGTTAGTGCCTTATGTAATATACCATAAGCAAGGCTTTCATGCAAATATTATATAGTCTTTATTGACATGTTTTTAACTTTGAGGTAGAATTAATTAAACAATTGTTTTCAATTTAGACAAATGTTAGAAAGGAGTCAGAGATGTTAAACCAAAAAGAACGAGCTATCTTAGAAGAGCTCCAGTTAAATCCCTATATTTCTCAACAAAGTTTATCTGAAAAAATTGGCCTTTCCCGCAGCGCAACAGCCAATTTAATCTCACAACTTGTTAATAAGGGATACATCTTAGGAAAAGCCTATGTTCTTAATGATGAAAAAACCATCATCTGTATTGGAGGTGCTAATGTAGACCATAAATTAGTGCTCAAAGATGACCTTCAGCTCTATACATCAAACCCTATATCTTCTGTGACCACTATCGGTGGGGTCGTACGTAATGTCGCAGAGAATTTAGGGAGATTAGACCAAAACGTCACCCTACTATCATTAGTTGGAAACGACATGAACGGAAAATCCATTCTTAATTATTGTAAAGATTTTATTTCTGTCCATGAAGTTGAGATTATCGAAGGAGCCACTACCGGCAGTTATTCTGCCATCCTTAATAATGAAGGTGACCTTATATTAGGTATTGCTGATATGGACATCACCTCACAGATGACTGATCGTTGGCTACAAAGACATCGCCAAGCACTCGCCAGTGCTAAACTCTTAGTAGTCGATACAAACGTCGAACAATCCGCTATTCAATACTTACTAGATTACAGTAATGATGAAAAGCGTGACCTTGTAATTATCGGTGTCTCAGCCCCTAAAGTAAAGGTAGTACCTCCAATTATTGAAGGAACCTGCATTACCATCTTTAATAAGGATGAATCGCAAGCTTACTTTAAGACCACAGAAGAGGACACCCAAAAATTAGTTCAAATGTGGCTAGATAAAGGTGTTAAATACGCGATTGTGACCGATGGTAAAAATGGTGTCTCCTATGGTACTTCCAAATACATCAAACATATGGAAGCAATACCTATTAATCATGTAGTTGATGCTACAGGAGCTGGTGATTCATTCTGTGCCGGAGTCATTTATGGGTATACGAGTCAACAGTCCTTTGAGGAATCAGTTTTACTTGGTCAATTAAATGCCAGTCAAACCATTCAAAGCAGTCATTCCGTTCGTGACGATCTAACACGTCTTTTATTAGATACAGAAAAGGAGCAATATCATGCTAAATAAATATTTAAGTTACTCAAAAGAAGTCTCAGAAGCACTCAAAGCTAATCAACCAATTGTCGCCCTAGAATCAACTATCATTTCTCATGGCATGCCCTATCCACAAAATGTTGAAATGGCCAAACACACTGAAAGTATTATTAGAGAACACGGTGCAGTACCAGCAACCATCGCTATTATTGATGGTAAAATCAAGATTGGACTTGAAGAAGACGAACTTGAAATGTTAGGTAAAAACCCTAATGCACTTAAAGTTTCTCGTCGTGACTTTGCTTATGTCGTTGCATCTAAACAAGTTGGAGCAACTACTGTTGCTACTACGATGATGGCCGCAGAGATGGCAGGCATTAAATTCTTTGTTACTGGAGGAATTGGCGGAGTCCATCGCGGGTATGAAGAAGACATGGACGTTAGTGCTGACTTGGAAGAATTAGCACATACTAATGTGAATGTCATTTGTGCCGGTGCTAAATCAATCTTAGATTTACCTCGTACTCTTGAATACTTAGAAACTCATGGCGTCACTGTTGTCGGTTATCAAACCGATGAATTACCAGCCTTCTTCACAAGAGAATCAGGACACAAATTAAACCTTAGATTAGACACAGTTGAAGACATCGCCAGTGTCATTAAAACAAAAGATGAACTACAAATACCAAGTGGTGTACTTATTACTAACCCGATCCCAGAAGAACACCAACTAGAAAAAGACTACATCAATAGCGTCATTGAACAAGCAACTCTTGATGCTAAGAATCAAAATATTAGCGGCAAAGATGTTACACCATTTATGTTAGCTGCCATTGTAGAAAAAACAGGTGGCAAGAGCCTTGAAGCTAATATCGAATTAGTTTATAACAACGCTAAGGTCGGAGCCCAATTAGCAGTAGCACACAGTAAATTGAATTAATATTAAAACAAGCTCCTCCCTTTAATAGACAACTTATTGTCTATTAAAGGGAGGAGCTTTTCTTATGGCATTTTGTTTTATTCATTAAGCTTGTGATATTTGCTATTTAACTCCATCACTTTATTATGAATTGATTCATACGAATCATTTTTTAGCTTGTAGAAGTAATAATTATATTCTTCATCCAATTCTTTGAACTCTTTAGAATAAGCTACGTATTCCTTATTAAACAGAAAATTGAATTTTTGCCCATTCTCTTCTAATCTAATACCAAATTTGTAACCAGAATCCATTCTAATGATAACTTTTCTTTTAACAGAATTATTAATAAGAGCCATCAATTCTTCCATATCATTTTCATCAATAGGTCCATAATAAGATTCTTCCATGATCTCAAACATAATATTATCTATCGAGTGATCATCAATTTCTAACAATTTTGTATTGTAAACATAAAGTATACTTAAAGTTATGATTATTGCGATACTAAATATAAATGCAGAAAAATATTTCTTCATGGTAAATTAATTCCTACACCATTTACTGTAATTCGATTATGGTATTCATTTCCAGGTTCAATCACACCATTACTAGCGTGAATAGCCAATTGATAAGGATTGACATAGTTAGGCGAAGTATAATAGGACCAACTAGATCTTTTTGATTTTGTTCCTGAATAAGGTGAAGAATAAATTGTATGATACTGCGCTTCTATTCTCTCACTAGTCCAACCAATTATTTCAATATTTGTTGTTAAGTTTCGTACATGAGTATATTGCTTTGTTCTTCGGAACCACACCCACATACTTAAGGTCCAATTTAAATAACCAGAAATCTCAATTGGTGTCAAAATACCATATAATACATTATATGCATTGTAAGCCAATGTTCCTACATTTGTTGCTACAATAGAGCCGCCAATCGATCCTATAGTACTAAGGATCCTATTTGCTATTGCTGAAAAATCATAAATATTACCTCCATTCATCAACATTATTTCATTTGACCTAACATATGCAAGATCTACAAATACATCCCAACATTTGAATGGATACGAACAACCCATCCTTGGTGAACTATTCAAATTAAACAGGTCGTTCAATGCCTTTCTTTCCTTATCATACTTTGGATGATCTATTTCTATATACACTTTAGCAAGGTATTTTTCACTGAATTCTTGACTCTTATAAATTAAAAAGTTCTCCTTTATATCACTAATAATCTCCTGGTCTAAATCAATAAGAATTCTGTTAATATTCAAGATGTTTTCTTCATCAATTATCCTTATTTCAGTTGGAATAAACTCAGAATTTTTAGTTAATTTATAATGAACTTGGTTCGAGGTAGAATATAGTTCATTGTCTTTTGTTATGACAATTCTCATTTTTTCAAGTATATTTCTAACTTTTTCATTGAAATCAAAAGAATTATTTAAATGAGCAGACTCCTCGTCCTTACTAAGATCGTCAGATAAACCTGTAGAAATCGGTGTAAATCCTGACAAAAGTAGTGTACAACACAAAAACATAATTATAGTATTAATTTTTTTCATATAAAGAATTCCTCCGAATCTATTATAACATACATTCACGTTAATTTAAAATTCTCAATTGGGCTATGATGCGCCATCATTATGAGAAAGACCTACGATATTGAGTTCAAATTAGAAATTATTAGATAGATAGTCACTTAAAATTAGCGGTCAGCGCAATGGTTTAAGCGTGAGCCAAGTCAAAGGACATTACAGCATGAATTCATATCTCAAGAAATCAAACATGCCATAGTGAGCACATCGGTAGATATGGATAACCTAGAATTCATTTCGGCTTTACTAGGAAGGAATTGAGACAAACAAACATGTTGAAGGCTGTATGAATGCATAGAATAAAGCAGTCTGCTAAGGGTTATTGTCACAATCAGCCTCCTCGTATAATTAGTTTGTAAAAGTAATCAAACCTTTACATTTTCTTGTCAATGATTCTGTTTAGACTCATTGGTGTAAATCTTGTATCCCTTGACCATGATATAATTTATATGTTAGAGATCATGTGGTGGTAATTCCTTTTTCTCCTTGCACTCACAAGCGTATTGTATGTACTAAGAAAGCCAGAAACCTAAGGTTGTTTTTAATTTTCTAACTAAGACGTTGCACCCTATTGACCTGTAGCTAAATCAAGGAGGTTAATAGACAACGCTTATTACGAAGTTGATTTTAGAAACACTCCCAAGGGATACATCATCATTTATTTCTAACAACTTAAACGATGAAAAGAGCTGTTATCTATGAAACCAACTTCTACACTGTTTGTAGGTATTGACGTAAGTTGGGATACCAATCAAATATGTGCACTTAACTTTAATCAAGATGTGTTTTTTAATGAATCTTTCAAGAACACTCCCGATGCATCAACAATTTTAATTGATAAGATTGATTCGTGACTTGAAGAGCAGCAGTTTAAATCAGTCTTAATCGTGATGGAATTGACTTCGTTGTACTTCTTTCATGTCGCTAATTTTCTTTCCACTGCGCATGAATTAAAGGCTTATAATACGAAGATTTATTGTATTAATCCAAAGACGTTACATAACTATATGAAGTCATATAACGAAATGCCTAAGAACGATTTTAAAGACGCTTGGGTGCTGGCAGATTTTGGAAGAGTGGAAAGATGTAAGAACTTAAGTGAATGGCGTGGTGCTACTTTTGTGGCCCTACAACGCCTTACACGCTACCGTTTCAATCTTTCCCAGAATCTATCCAAAGAAAAATTGTATGTTCTCAATAATATTTACCTTAAATTCTCAAATCTGAAAAAGAAAGAAGGTAAGAACGATACGGTGAATCCTTTTTCATCCCTTTTTGGAGCGACTGCGAAAGCGACTCTAACTGAATTCCTCTCAATAAACGAAATTATTTAACTTCCGTTTGATGACCTTGTCGAGTTCTTAAATGAGAAGTCGAGAAATCGCTTTGGAAATCCTAATGAAGTCGCACGACTACTCAAACAATCAGCGGTTAATTCATATCGCTTAGATAAGCTATCTTAAGATGCCTTGAATATCACAATCGCTTCCAATCTTAGGATGATCTCAATGCTTGAAAAAGAGCTTAAGAATCTTGATAAACAAATTTTAGATTTTTCTAAAGGAATAAATTCCAATACAATGACTGTTCTTACTTCCATTGACGAAGTTGGACCTGTCTACGCTGCTGGAATACTTGCTGAAATCGGAGATATTACATTTTTCAAAAACGATTCAGTCTCAGCCAAATACGCTGGCTTTACTTGGGGTGATAAATCAAGCGGTTCGTGTAGATCAGAAGACAAAGAACTTATTAAAAGTGCCAATGTCTTTCTTAAATACTATTTGTCAGAAGCATGCAATATGATGAGACATAATGACTCAAGTATGGCTGCTTACTATTCTAAAAAGTATAATGAATCTTTAACCCACAAACACAGACGTGCACTCGTACTCTCAACTAGAAAATTCATAAGGCTTGTTTATACCTTGCTACGAAATGACAAGCTCTATGTTAACCACCATACAGGGGAAGTTAAACATACAAATTGAATCTCACATGAGTTGTTTTCATAGTACCTTCACAAACCACTTCCTTTGCTAGACCATCCAATTTTAAAATAACTTATTTTACATATTTCTAGACGGATGTAGTGAACCATAACTATTTGAAGTTGCTATAAAAGTATTAAATAAACACTTTCCGTTATAACCAATTGCTCTCATAAACATCACAATGCTCTAGGATGAGCTTTATCATATACTTCTTTAAGTCGATCCACACTTACATGGGTATAGATTTGGGTGGTCGATAAGTTTTCATGTCCCAATAATTCTTGAACAAAACGTAAATCAGCACCATTATCCAATAAGTGTGTCGCAAAGGTATGACGTAAGACGTGAGGATGAAGTCGAATCCTTAAGTTAGCTGCAATGCCAGCCTTCTTAACGATGTCCTGGACTCCTCTTTCACTAATGGGTTCTCCCCTCATATTAACAAACACTATATTGTGTTCTTTATCCTTTAAAAGTAGAGGTCTCACATTCTTTAAGTAATTAACAAAAGTGTCATGCATGCTTTCATAGAAAGGAACCATTCTTTCTTTATTACCTTTACCAATAACAGACACTAATGATTCATCTAAACGAATGTGCTCAACTTTCAAATGAGTTAACTCACTTAAACGCAAACCACACGCATAAAACAGTTCAATAATACAGCTATCTCTTTGACCACTTAGAGTAGTCGTATCTATCCCATTGATTAATGATGATACCTCATCAAACATTAGAAAATTAGGTAATGAACGATTTTGTTTGAAATGTTTAATTTCATTAAAAGGATTTTCTAAAAAGCCATAGTTAGTCATCAAAAATTGATAAAATGATCTAAGTGTAGAACATTTTCTATTAATAGTTGATGCCTTAAGATTATCATTTTTACTAAGTGTTTCAATAAAACCATAGACATCACTCACAGAAACATCACTTAAATTATCAATATGTTGACCATGACAATAATCAACAAATTGATGGATATCTCTTTGATAAGCATCTAGGGAGTGTTTAGAACTAGAATGAGTTAGATCAAATGTTCTTAAAAAATCTTCTAAATATTCTTTAGTTTTCATAAGAATCAATAATTTCTAAAGATAATGTCGCACGCTCTTCCTTAGACAAATGACTATTAGCTAATAAACCATAGTTAGCATTCATTGGTTGGAAGTTTTGTGGATTAGCATTAGCTACATAATGGGCCATTGCACCCATCATGGTCTCTTGACCAAAATCAGTCAATTCTTCATTGTTTAAATAACGATCTATATTCAAAGCCGCATATAATCCTGAAGCCGCTGATTCAACATAACCCTCTACCCCACTTAATTGACCCGCAAAAAACAAATGTGGATGTTCAATAGATTGATAATGTTTATTTAAGAAGTTAGGTGATGTCAGATATGTGTTACGATGCATCACCCCATAACGAACAATGTTAGCATCCTTTAATCCTGGAATCATTTGTATTAAGCGTTTTTGTTCAGGCCATGTCAAATGAGTCTGAAAACCAACGATATTATATAAACTACCCGCTGCATTATCTTGACGCAATTGAACGACCGCATAAGGTTTCTTGCCATCAGGTGTCTCTAAGCCCACAGGCTTCATAGGACCAAACTATAAAGTCTTAGGACCACGAGATGCCATAACTTCCACAGGCATACAGCCTTCAAATACTTTCTTGTCCTCAAAATCTCTAAGTTCTGCAGTCTTGGCAGTGATTAGTTCGCGATAAAATGAATCAAATTCACTTTTATTCATCGGACAATTAATATAATCGTCCCCTTCTCCTTTATCATATCTTGATTTACGATACGCAATCGACATATCAATAGATGACGCATCAATAATAGGAGCGACCGCATCAAAGAAATGTAATTTATCCAATCCATTTAACGATGAATAAGCCTTCGCTAAGTCATCTGAAGTTAAGGGACCTGTCGCATAAATAGTTGGCTCACTAAAAACAGTATCTACTTCATCATATCTAATTTCTAAGTTATCAAATTGTTGAAGACTCTTCATAATATGTTGGGAAAAATGTTCACGATCCACAGCTAATGCGCTACCGGCAGGCAATGCATTATTATCTGCCGCATCCATGATTAAAGAATCCAAATGACGCATTTCTTCTTTCAATAACCCTACCGCGTTTGTAAGACTATTGGAACGCATAGAATTGGAACATACTAATTCACCAAACTGACCACTCACATGAGCTGGAGTCATTTTCTTGGGTCTCATTTCATATAAAACAACATGATACCCTCTTTTTAATAATTGATAGGCAGCCTCACTTCCCGCAAGACCTGCCCCTACGATATTAACTTTCTTGTTTTTCTTCACTTTTTGGTTCCTCTTTAAAATAGTTGTAATCAACATATTTACATTTAGGAAACGTAGAACATCCAACAAATTTCTTACCCGTCCTACGAGCTGTTCTTACGACTAAATCATTTTCACACAATGGGCAAGGTTCACCAATCTTCACTGGTGGTTCCTTTACTTTATCAGCTAAGGGACGATGATACTTACAATCTGGATAGTTTTCACACGCAATAAACTTACCATAACGACCATGTCTATAAACTAATTGTCCACCACAATCAGGACACTCTTCATTAACATACTCCAAAGGAGCCTTTTCCATTTTGTCATAAGCTTCTTGAACTAATGGATCAAATTTATCATAAAATGCACGCAGTTCCTCAACATTATTCGCATCACCTTCAGCGATCTTATCAAGCATCGCTTCCATCTGAGCAGTATATTCTACGTTGATTATTCCTGAAAAATGTTCACCCAGTTTTTCATCTGTCAAAATACCTTGTTCAGTAGGAATGAACGCTTTTGCGGTAGTGGTCTCGGTAGGTGCCTTATATTCCACATAACCGCGAGAAACAATCGTATCAATAATCGTAGAATAGGTACTAGGTCTACCAATACCATTTTCTTCAAGTTCTTTAATTAAACGAGCTTCATTATATCTTAAAGGTGGTTCTGTAAAGTGTTGTTTCTCTTCAATTTTAGAAGGAGTATACTCTTGTTTTTCAACTAAAACTTGTAAGATTCTATCTTTATAAGTTTCATAAGCACCATACACCTAAGTATAACCATCAAAGGTCATCTCTATTCCATTCGCAACAAATTCATAGCCGTTTTTATTAAAGGTATAATTGACTGTTGCTTGTTTAGCAGGTGCCATCAAAGCAGCTAAAGTACGAGCATAAATTAATGAATAGAGTTTGTATTCATCATTTGTTAAATCTTTCTTAATGGATTGAGGAGTTCTTGTAATATCTGTGACACGAATCCCTTCATGGGCATCTTGAGCATTATCATCTTTTTTACTTTGATACTTCCCAACATACTCTTTACCATAAGTTTCTTTTATATAATCAAAAGTGCTATCCACAAATCCTTGTGACATGCGAGTCGAGTCTGTTCTCATATAGGTAATTAGACCTTCAGTCTCCTCACCTACAGCCATTCCTTCATAAAGCTTTTGAGCAATACGCATAGTCTTCTTGGCATTGAAATTAATACGAGACGCGGCTGTTTGTTGTAACGTTGAAGTCATAAAGACCAAAGAAGGTTTCTTTTGTCTATTAGCCTTTTTAACTTTAGCAAGTTCAAAAGCACCATCTAATTGACTTAATACTTCCTTAGTTTCATCAACATTATTCAGTTTAATTTTTTTGTTATTTAACTTCTCTAATGAAGCTTCAAACTCAATTTTTTGTTCCTTAAATAAAGCCTTAATACTCCAATATTCTTTTGGAACAAACGCTAAAATTTCTTTTTCACGCTCTACAATAATCTTAAGTGCCACAGATTGAACACGACCAGCACTTTTGGAACGAATTTTTGATTTCAATAACTTGGACAGTTTAAAACCAATAATTCTATCGAGAATTCTTCTTGTCTCTTGTGACTTCACTAAATTAGCATCGATTGTACGCGGATGTTTAAAAGCCTCTTGAACCGCATCTTTAGTAATCTCATTAAAGACCACTCTATTGAGCGCCAAATCGTCCACATCTAAAGCTTGAGCAAGATGCCATGAAATAGCTTCCCCTTCTCTATCAGGGTCAGTTGCCAAGTAGACTTCATCAGCATCTTTACGTTCTTTAATAAGTTCTTTGACAACATCCTTTTTATCTTTATTAATAGTATAAGTTGCTTCAAAGTCATTCTCGACATCTACACCTAAACCATCTTTTCCTTTAATGGCCAAATCACGAATGTGGCCTTTGGATGAAACAACTTTAAAATCTTTACCAAGAAATTTCTCTATTGTTTTTGATTTGGAAGGCGACTCCACAATCACTAGTTTCTTCATATATACATACTCCTATCTAATATCATGTTTAATACATCTTGTGTTAATAATGTGGCACCTGAATTTACAATGTCTAGACAACCCGCACCACTTGAATCATCTAAAGCAAAAGGTAAACAATAAATATCACGATCTAATAAGACAGCTTCATTGACTGAACTCATCGTACCACTACGGATACGACATGCCATAACACAAAGCTTCTTTCCTGCCGCAACTATCAAACGATTGCGCCAAGGAAAATTTCTCTTTTGAGGTGCCAAGTTTCCATAGTATTCACTTATAACAAGTTGGGTTTTCTTCATCGTCTCAATCAGTGCTTTGTTTTCATTAGGATAGATACGATCGATTCCACATCCTAAGAAACCTACAGTTCCTAAACCATCTAAAGCACTTGTATGAGCAATACCATCAATACCCTTTGCGAGACCTGACACAATCACATACTTCTTTGCCAATTGTCTAACTATTTTTTCTGTATAGAAATACGCATAGTCACTACAATCACGTGAACCAACCACCGAAATCGTTGGTTTACTTAACAAAGACAAGTTTCCATAATAAAATAACACGAGTGGTGGATAATGGCAATCATAAAGAGCTTGAGGGTATGATTCTTCACCATAAGTCACGTATTGACAATCACATGGATACTCTTTTACAGGTTGTTGTTCATTTATCATTTGAATCATCTGTCGATAATTACCACGACAGTGTATTGCTACATTTTTTAAATAATTTCTCATAATTTAAAATAGTAGCCAAATTGAAATGTTCCACTAAAAAAGTGTAGGTTGTTTGAAAAGTTTAAATGAACGACGATGAATTGGCAACACACCATATTTCTCTATTGCCTCATAATGTAGAACAGTAGGATATCCCTTATGCTTTTTAAAGCCATATTGTGGATACATTTCATCATACTCTTCCATTATTCTATCGCGAGTTACTTTCGCAACAATGGATGCACAAGCAATAGACACACTTAATTGATCACCCTTAATTAAGGACACATGGTTAATAGTATCATTAAGTGGCATTGCATCGGTCAGTGTTAAATCAACGTGAGCTTGTTGTGCTATTTTTTCATTAGCCATCCTTGTCGCTTGATAAATATTAAATTCATCGATATCCTTGGGACTAATTACTTCAATAATGATTTGTTCACTAATGCTCTGTATTAAATCATAAGCTTCATTTCTTTGTTTAAGTGATAACTTTTTTGAATCATCAATAAATCCTGTCTCAACATGAGGTCTTAAGACAACACCACATACAACACAGGGTCCAGCCAACGGTCCCCTACCGGCTTCATCAATACCACATATCTTTTGATTTAATGACCAAGCAGACAGTTCATAATCTTTTTTAGCACTCATCAGGATACTCCCAGGTCACTGGCCCAAATTCATGATTTTGAATGTCTTTCAAAAATAATGTTGCTCCACGATTAATAGGTTGTCCTACCTTAATCGCAATTTGTTCATAAAATTCTTTTTCATCATCTATTTCATTCATTTCATAATAATTCAATAAAGTCTCTTTTCTTTCACGCATAAAAAACTCAAAACCATAATGGGTTACAGTTTCTAAGGGAAATCCTGTTTCTTTTATTGAAGTACATAGTGCTAAATGAATGCCATGAATCTGATCATCAAAACGTGGCCATAATAAACCTGGCGAATCGACCACTTCTAATTTGTCATTAATCTTAATACGCTTTAATGACATCGTGACCCCTGGTCTATTTTGAACATCAACAACTCTTTTCTTGGCTAAGCGATTAATGAGAGTTGATTTACCGACATTGGGTACACCCACAATTAAGGCGCGTGTCATACGGGGACGTATTCCTCTTTTAAGATCACGCTCATGTTTCTCTTTCATTGCTTCTTGGGTTCCTTTTGATATTTTAGCAATCACATTATCTTTTAGAATGTTTAATGAAATAGCTAAAACACCTTGTTGTTGATAAAAAGAAATCCATTCTGAAGTGATTTTTGTTTCTGCTAAATCTCTTTTAGTGAGTATAATTAAGCGCGGCTTATGACCTGTTAATTCTTCTATTAAGGGATTTTGTGAAGCAATAGGAATCCGAGCATCACGGCATTCAATCACCATATCAACTGCTTTAAGTTGTTCTTCTATGGCCCTTTTGGCCTTGGTCATATGACCAGGAAACCATTGAATACTCATGGAATACCTACTTTCTAATTATCTTGAAATCTGAAAACGGATAAATAACATAGATGTCTTTAGCGACAATATCTTCTTGACTAAAAGGTCCATAATAACGAGAGTCTTGAGAAAAACGTCGATTATCTCCTAATACATAGTATTGATCTGAGCCTAATGTAATGGGTCCAAAATCATTTGTAAAATTACCATTTAATGATCCAGTAATTGAGTCATACCATGCGTTATCAAAGAATGATTGTTCTACTGCCACATTATCAATATAGAGAACATCATCTTTGACTTCTAATGTTTCATTTGGTAAACCTACGACTCTTTTGACAATATATACTTCTTCTTGATTTTGTTCAATTGCTAAGATGACCACATCAAAACGATCAATAGACTCTAATTGATTGATTAAGATATTCGAAAATCCTACTTGACCATTTTCTAACGTTGGATACATTGAGGCGCCTACTACACGGACAGGTTTAACTATCCAGTGATTAATCACTAGAATAAATAATAAGGTGCTTACAAATGCTTTGACAAGGTCCCAAATAAAAGGTCTTCTTTTCATACGATCGCTCCTTCAAATATAAGAGAAAAGCCGCACTGAAGTCGGCTTTCCATTAAAATTAACGAATTTCTTTAAGTCTAGCAGATCTACCTGAACGTTCACGCATGTAGAATAGTTTTGCACGACGTACTTTACCCTTACGTAAGACAGCCACTGAAGCAACAATGGGTGAATGGATAGGGAATGTTCTTTCAACCCCAACTCCATTACTAATTTTACGTACGGTGAAGGTTTCTCCGATACCGCGACCTTTTTTCGAGATTACCAATCCTTCAAATGCTTGAATACGAGTTTTTCCACCTTCTTGAATACGGACATCGACACGGACTGTGTACCCTGGACGTATATCAGGAAGATCGTTGCGCATTTGAGATTTAGTAATTTCATTAACTAAATTTAAATTCATAACTCTTCGCTCCTTTTCTAGTTTACCTTTTTAATTGATTCATAATCAGTAGTGCTATCAGCGGAATCAAAGGCTATAATACTTTATCATAAGATGAATTATAAATCAATCTCATCTAATAATTTCTTCTCTTCTTTTGTCAATTTCTTTTTTTCTAAAAGATCTGGACGAATCTCTTTAGTTTTCCTAAGAGCTTCTTTCAATCTAAACAACCTTATATTTTCATGGTGACCACTTAGTAACACTTCCGGTACTGCCATACCCTCATAAACACGGGGCATTGTGTATTGTGGATATTCTAAGAGATGATTCTCAAAAGATTCTTCTAGAGTAGACTCTGGGGTTATAACACCATCAACTAGTCGAATGATCGCATCACTGACTACCATTGCTGCCACTTCACCACCACTTAATACATAGTCTCCTATGGAAATGGTCTCATGAACTCTACTTAAGATTCTCTCATCGATTCCTTCATAGTGACCACATAATAACACCAAGTGTTCAACATCATTTACTAACTGTTTTACTTTTGGCTGGGTTAATGTCTTACCTGCTGGACCTAAGTAGACGACATAACTATCAGGTGTCACTACAGCCTCTAAGGCATCCATAATCGGTTGACACTTCATAACTAAGCCTGCGCCTCCACCATATGGATAATCATCTACTCGATTGTGTTTATCAGTCGTATAATCACGTATGTTAACTAGCTCAACAGTTACCAGTTCCTTAAGAATCGCTTTTTTAATAATAGAGGTTGTTATAAAACCTTCAAATTGTTCTGGAAACAAAGTTAATATCGTTATTCTCATAGAAACCCCTCAATCAATTTAACATTAATTCGTTGGCCTTCTATATCGACATCCATCACAAATGCTTTTACAAATGGTAATAGAAAACTTTGATCTTCATTTTCAATTCTTAATAACGTTTGAGCTGGTGACTCTATTACTTCTGTGACTATTCCTATCTTTTGATCATTTTCAAAAACAGCACAGCCTTTTAATTCATAGAAGTAATACTCATCCTCTTTTAGTGTATGTAAGTCATCTTCTGAAACATATAAATCAATATCACGATACTTTTCAGCTTCTTCAATCGAATTGATTTCCTTAAACTTTACATGTACCATGATTCCCTTAAAGGTTGCTTTTTCAACTATCAATCTAGTACCATCCTCAAGATAAAGGTGATTACCTTTTTTGAAGCGTTCTTCTAAAAAGTCTGTATTTGAATAAACTCTACAGACTCCTTGAAGACCTATGGTCTTTGTGATTGTTCCAATTTTAAGGCGAGTCATTACCTTAGTAAGATTCAAACTTCACAGTGATCTTACGGTCAAGAACTCTTGTTGCGATTCCCATTGTTTGACGAATAGCATTCGCCATGGTTCCTTTTTTGCCAATTAAACGTCCTACATCATTGCTATCGGCATAGATAACAAGAATCGTTTCGTTTTCATTAAGGCTAGGAAGTTCTTTTACAGAAAGAGCGTCCTTATTTTGAACCACTGGTTCGACTAAATCATAAAGTATCTTGATAGCATCCATGACTACTTGCCCTGCTTGCTATCGGTAAACTTCTTGATGATACCTTGCTTTGATAATAAAGTTCTGACAGTATCTGAAGGTTGTGCACCATTGGATAACCATTTCATAGCTTTCTCTTCATCGATAGAAACTTCGACAGGATTAGCTAGTGGGTTATAGTGTCCAATAATCTCAATAAAACGACCATCACGTGGTGAACGTGAGTCTGCCGCTACAATACGGAAGAAAGGATTTTTCTTCGCACCCATTCTCTTTAATCTTAATTTAACAGCCATATATGTACCTCGACTTTCCTTGAGTATTTTATCAAAGGAAAACTAGCGTGTCAAGTATTTTTGCTTGACGCCCTAAAAAGTAAACAAACAGCAAAAAAAAACAACTTTAATCAAGATTAATAATACGATCAAAATAATCTAGAACATCTTCATCATGAGTGACAACTATTATCGTTTTGCCAAGTTCATTCATTTGTTTAAGAATATTCATAATTATGGTTCTGTTTTCATGATCAAGGTTTCCAGTGGGTTCATCAGCTAATAGGAGTTCAAATGGTTTCAAGTAAACTCTTGCTAAAGCAACACGTTGTTGTTCACCTCCAGATAGGCTAAACACTTTACGTTTTTGAAAGCCATCTAGTCCTACTAAACTCAAAGCTTCTTGTATCTCTTTTTTGGTATCGATATTTTTACGATATTTTAGTGCAATTTTAAGATTTTTTTCTACTGTATCATTGTCGATAAGCGCATAATTTTGAAAAAGATATCCTATTTTATAACGTAAAAGGTTTCTTGCCTTAATACTGTTTAATTTAATGTGTTTTTCACCAAAAAGAGATAAAGTACCTTCACTAGGTGTTTCGAGTAAACCAAACAGATTTAATAGCGTAGATTTCCCACTTCCACTTTTTCCAGTAATACCAATCATTTCTTTTTCTTTAATCGCAATATTCAAATCTCTAATAACCTTTTTTTGATCGTATTTCTTGGATAATGAGTGAGTCTGAATTATTAGTGAAGACATAGCATTTCCTCCTTTACTTATTTTTTAAAGTACTCATAACTTCTTTAGGGACACTAGAAACTCGCCATAGCCAAAGAAGTATGTCGATACCACAAATAGTAATACCTGTAATAACATAGTCATTAAGCTGTACTGGTATCGCATGAATCTGATTTATGTGAATGTTAGCTGCGATTATAATTAGAACAATTGATAAACCTAGATAGCTTAATATTTGTGGTAAATACTGTCGATGGATTGAATAACCATGAAGTCTAAAGACAGCAATTCTCTTTTGTTGCATTTCAAAGTAAATCTTCATTGAAAGATATGAATTCATAATAATAACCACACTTAGTAATATATTGGTCAATAGTATTTTATTAAAAGCGTTTCTACTCCAGCCTAGTGTCAAGGTGGAAGTTTTACTAGTGAAATACAAAGAGTTTTCGCCATAATCATCTTCTAGAATGTTATTGAACTCCTGAGCGATATCTTTCTGTTCTTTTTCACTTTGTGCGACTATAAATAGGTCACTAAAATTCATTGGTGATTCAATATTTAGTAAAAGTATGAATTCATCTGTTTCATAAGTACCAAAACGATCATCGGGATTCATAATTTTGTTTTTTGCGCTCACTATCGCTTGATTAGTTTGTTCACATATCTTTTCATTTAAACTACCATAACAAAGTGAACTAAATGCTGAAGACTTTTTAATATTTGCTAGATCATCTTCACTTATTGCTGATGAAAATAATATCGCTGGTTCGTTTTCATCAAATGGATTTATTGAATTATCAATTTTAATGTCAAAAAGCTCCAATATATTGCTTGAAATATATACCTTTGGAATATGATCGATATCGGTTCCAACAGAATATGAATTGAAATAATAATAGACTGGAAATTTCGAATTTTCTCTAAGTAATCTAAGAACATTATTTATCGTACTATCATTTACGGCAGTTGCCGCAAGTTGCAAATTAAAAGCATTCCCAAAATGTTTATTATTAATCTGCGCATACCTTTGTTCGTTTTTTAGTACTCGTAATTGAGTGAGAGATGAAACAAATGACCCCACTACTATAAAAATAACTAAAACTTTCATGACTAACAAATAAACTAACAGTGGACTGTTCTGAGTTTCTCTTTTTAGTACATTATTAGCTCTAACATGAGCGACCAAAACAAATGAGAGTAGTACCATCAATAGTGTCAAAAATATCAATAGTGTCAAAAGTAAACCATAGTATTTTAAAAATTCTATGGTTAAGGGATTCAATGCCAACTTAAAGTAAAAAAAACCAAAGATTAAAGCACCTATTCCACCTACAACAATATTAATTGTATTCGACAAAATATATTTTGAGATAATGGAGAAATTACTATAACCATGTGTTTTCTTAATCATATTACGATAGGTATCTTGATGTATTGAAATAATTATAAGAATAAACATCAATAAC
>JAAZEF010000067.1 GCA_012512455.1 Erysipelothrix sp. | reverse complement strand
TGATAGAGAACAAATGGAGCGTGTCTTATTAACACTTCCAATAGAAGATTTAGATGAACTTAAGAATGAGGATAAGGGTATTAATTTGGAGTGTCAATTTTGTGGTGAGCACTACTTTTTTGATGAGGACCAGATTGATACGTTGATTGAGAGAATTAAAAATGGTAAAAATATCTAATATTGAATTAGCTAATCCAATTGTATGTGCGCCAATGGCAGGAGTTACAAATTACGCATTTAGATCGCTCCTCATTCAATATGGCCCTGGTCTTTACTTTAATGAGATGGTGAGTGATCAAGCGATTAATTATCGTAATGAGAAAACACTGAAGATGACGGAAGTTTTAGAGGATGAACATCCTATTGCGTTTCAATTATTTGGTCATGAAATCGAGTCAATGGTTAAGGCCGCAATCTATTTAGATGAGAATACTCATTGTGACATCATTGATATTAATATGGGTTGTCCCGTTCAAAAGGTCGTTAAACAGGGTGCTGGTAGTGCTCTGATGAAGGATATTGAACATGCTGCTGAGATGGTGTACCAAATTAGTCAGGCAGTTAATAAGCCGGTGACTGTTAAATTGAGAAGTGGTTGGGATAGTGAGTCGATTAATGCGGTGGAACTATCTAAGAAACTTGAACAAGCAGGAGCGCAGGCATTGTTTGTTCATGGTAGGACTCGTGCTCAGATGTATCGTGGTGAGGCAGATTGGAATATCATTAGAGATGTTAAAGAGAGCGTGACGATTCCAGTGTTTGGTAATGGTGATGTGGATTCTGGTCTAAGAGCTCAACAAATGTTGGATGAAACTGGTTGTGATGGGGTCATGATTGGTAGAGCACTGATGAAACAACCTTGGCTTATTAAGGAAAGCTTAATGACACTGAATAATAAGGGACCCTTTGAGATAACTTATGAGGATACACTTAACTTTACCTTGGATCATGCTCTGCGTTTGATTCCATTAATGGGTGAATCTCAGGCGATTAAACAAATGCGCTCACATAGTGCGTGGGCTCTAAAAGGATTACCCCATAGCCATGCTTTAAAGGATAAACTGCATAAGATGAATTCATATGATGAATTTGTTAGAATAATAGATGAATATAAGAAGGAATTGGTGAATTATGAGCGAATTAACATTGACTGAACAAGAGATTATTAGACGTGAAAAATTAAAAGAATTAGAAGAGATGGGTATTGATCCTTTTGGTGAGGCTTATCATAGAGATTCTAATAGTGCTTTAATTTTTGAAGCTTATGGTGATAAAAACAAAGAAGAGTTAGAAGAAATTAATAAGGTTGTTAAAATTGCGGGTCGTATCATGACTAAGCGTCTGATGGGTAAGGCTGGCTTTTTACATCTACAGGATAAGGATGGACAGATTCAAGTCTATGTGAGAAAAGACACTGTGGGTGATGAAGCTTTTGAATATTATAAACATACTGACCTTGGCGATATTATTGGTGTTGAGGGCCAAGTGTTTAGAACTAATCATGGTGAATTGTCTGTGAAGGCAACACAATTAACTCATTTAACAAAGGCTATTCGTCCTTTACCTGATAAGTGGCATGGCTTAGTGGATAAAGAAGAGCGTTATAGAAGACGTTATTTAGACCTTATTAGTAATGATAAGAGTCGTGAAATTGCTTTGTTTAGACCTAAGGTTATTCGTGCGATTCAACATTTCTTTGATAGTAAGGGATTAGTTGAAGTCGAGACTCCGATTCTTCATTCTATTTTGGGTGGAGCAGCTGCTCGTCCTTTTGTGACGCATCATAATACCTTGGATATGGATTTCTATTTGAGAATTGCGACTGAATTACCATTGAAGAGATTAATTGTTGGTGGTCTTGAGGGTGTTTATGAGATTGGTCGACTATTCCGTAATGAGGGAATGGATGCGACTCATAATCCTGAGTTTACAACCGTAGAAGCTTATGTTGCTTATTCCGATATGGAGGGCATGATGGAGCTTACGGAGGGACTTATTGAATCAGTGGCTCTTGAAACATTAGAAACTACAGATATTACGTATAAAGAAAATAACATTTCTTTGAAGGCTCCTTTTAAGAGAGTGACGATGTCAGATCTTGTGAAAGAGGAGACTGGTATTGATTTTGAGAAAGTTACTAGTGATGAAGAAGCGATTAAATTAGCGAAAGAACATAATATTGAGTTGGACAAACACCAACAAAGTTATGGTCATATCTTGGCTGAGTTCTTTGATAAATATTGTGAACATAAAATAGTTCAACCAACATTTGTATATATGTATCCTAAGGAAATTTCACCACTTGCGAAATCGAATAAAGAGGATGATCGTTTTACAGATCGCTTTGAGCTCTTTATTGCAGGTCATGAATATTGTAATGCGTTTTCAGAATTGAATGATCCTATTGATCAAAGAGAGCGTTTTGAGGCCCAGCTTAAAGAGAAGGAACTTGGTAATATTGAGGCTAGCGAGTTTGATACTGACTTTGTTGAGGCCTTAGAGTATGGACTTCCTCCAACAGGTGGTATGGGTCTTGGTGTGGATCGTCTGATCATGTTGCTAACTAATCAAGATTCTATTAGGGAAGTATTATTGTTCCCTCATATGAAACCAAGGGCTAACGAATAATTCAATACACAAAATTTAAGAGCTAGAAATAGCTCTTTTTTGATGAAACAAAATGTTCCATAATTTGCTTTGTTGTTAGATACTACTTATAAGATAAGGACCAGATATTATTAAAGAGATATTACAAGCCACCATAGCAATCACTATCCTCCTCATAAGATTTATTAAAAGAAACATTGAAATTGTCTATGATTAATAATTGACACTTCAACATCTAAATGTTACTTTATATCTAAGAATAACGAATTCGAGTGATTCTATATTTATTGAAAAGAATCATTAGACTATTACAAGTTTTTAATAATAATGGTCAAAAATAAGGAAAACTAACAATGAAAAAAAGGAGGACCTAAGATATGGATAATAGATTAATCATTGAAATAATTAAATTGACAATTCATGCTGGCGCAATAATTGCGTTAGTGTATTTTATCAGAGACAAGATGGATTGGAAAATTGCTATTGCGATTTTAACTATCGCATCATATTCATTTCCAATATCCGATATTTTTGCTGATAACTTTGAGCTCAGCGCTTATACATTGGTACATTTATTGATTTATACTCTGACGATCATTTTATCTGTAGTAATAGTTAACAGACATCGTAGTACACAACTTAAAAATTAAAGTAGTCTTATTAATGTATTTTATTAAATAGTAGCAACAAAGCTACTTTTTTGTCATGTATGACGGGTATGTCATATCTCTGGAGTGATAGTATCCTAAGAGCGTAGTACCCAACGAATCTCAAGGCAATTCTCAAGTTGAACATCGTGAGGTTTATAAACTACTTCGTGATATATGATGTGAAAATGTAGATGAAAAATATTGATCCACATCTTAGAACTCAACTTAGGGTAGTCTTATGGAAACAGTGGAAAGTACCGAGTAAGTAATAAAGTGCGATACAGAAATTAGGTGTTCAAAAGGATTTAGCTAGAATCATTCTTATGTTGGTGACAAATACTATTGGGTAACAACAAAGACTTGTGCAATAGAAACTAGTTCTCAACAAAAACTATCAAGCAGGCTTAATAAACCGTATTATCTATTATCAATAAAGATACAAAGTGAAATTTAATTGACCCGCAATATGCAAAAATGGAACGTACGGTGGTGTGAGAGGGTTATATACTTAATCCTACTCGATTGTAAAGTAGAATTTTGTTTCAAAGTAAAAACTGTACTCTAATTTGAATATATCAATGTTGATTTAAGACTCTCAAATCTCAACAGCTATATTATGACATTACAATTTTTCGTATCCAATGGAATAGGGAAGCAGTCCGGGAAATAAAACAATCAACAATAAATAAATACCCATAAAAACTAAAAAAAGAAATACAAAGCTCCATAATTTGTTTCGTTGTTGGATATTACTGATAAGATAAGGCACAGATATTATTAAAGAGAGACTACCAGCTAACATAGTAATCACTATACATAAAACAACCACTAATAATTTAAAATAAGGTTTATCCAAAATAAACAGTGATGTGACTTCTTGTTTAGATTCTTCAAAGAAATAAGACATATCTTTTCCATACAATTTTGCTAGTTGTTTAAGTGTATTAAAATCAGGATTACTGAGTCCTGTTTCCCATTTCGAAATAGCCTGTCTTGATACATTAATCTTCTGAGCTAAGTCTTCTTGGGAATCATTATTTAAAACTCTCAAATCATGTATCTTTTTGCTTAAATCGTTGTTCATACGCTGTTTTCCTCTCTATAAACCTATTATGTTAAAAAAAGTAGCAAATTGCAACCAATCGTTGCGATACATTTGTGAATCTCTATAATATGATTAATGTATCAATACAGAAAAAAAGGGGGGTAAAAATGAAAAGGTCAATTCTTTTTCTTGTATTAACATTAATTGTTGGATTACAAAGTTCAACCATACGAGCTGAGTACTCAAGTGAGGGAGTAGATAATACCATGAATAAAAGCATAGCAACATTTGACTTGGATTATCTTCAAAGAAGTGAGACGTACATTATTTATGATGACTTTGGTGCTTACGCGACTATAACTTTAGAAAGAGTTATTAATTCAGATCAAACCAATAATTCAAAAGCGATACAAAATGATTCTTATCGTATTCATTATTCGACATTAGCAGAAAAAATCTCATATATAATTGATGTGAAAAATAATTCCATTGTATCTGCTCATTCAGGATCCTATTCTGTCTTTGGTTATTCTGTCAAATCATCATCATTAAGAGTTATTCACGCCAAGTATGCTAGTTATTCCTTAGAGTGTTCTTTTTTATTAAGAAGTTGGACCAATAGACTAAATGCATACATTAATAGCAACAATGACTTAGAGATTAGATTTAATAGTTGAATATTCACTTATAAATTGAACTCATCAGTAACCAAAAAAAACCAGACTACGTTTATCAGTTAAATAAATATAATATAAAGATGGAAAACCAATTAAAACTAAAGCACTTTCAATTGACTGAAGGTTATCCAAGGCTTATGAGCTAAGGAGGGTAATACTGACTTATAACATTTTTACACAAGATTAAGGACTTGACTATTTGTTTGAATGAATAGTTGTTAATAACTAAGTCATAATAAATCCATATTTCCAATAAATATTAGAAGAAGATACGAAACTTTCATCAATAATCATTGATTTACTATACACTATTTGTTATAATTTATTTAAATTAAATATCGTTGAGTATTTCATCCAAACGAGAAGTTAGAAAGGGGAATAATATAAAATGTAATAAAGATAGAAATTCAGAGTAAGAATATGTTATTAGAGTAAAGCCATTAAAACACGAAAAACATTGAGGAGAGAAAAATGAAAAAAATTAAAAAGTACATTTTGTTAGTATTGAGTTTAGTAATGTTGATGACAGCAAGCCCAATTCAAGCAAAAAATGAAGAGGATTTGAGCTATTGGGAGGATTTATATAAGATTGAATTAAAATCGGTAATAGCTCAACTTGAAGAGCAGGATGCTATGGCTCATCTACCTATTTACAAAGCTATATTAGATAGCAAATATGAATTAGTACAATCAAATTTTGGAGAGAAAAATGGACAATTACAAAGTACCTACAACGCTTATATGCCCAATGGCGGAAGTATTTATTACTCTGACTATTTAGGATATGGTGTTGAAGTATCACAAGTGTATTTGAATACAGCTGACAGCAATAAGTATATGAATGGGACATTAACCTCGTCAGTATTGAATGTTGTCATAGGTCATTTACCAATAATTGGGACATTACTAAGTTATTTAAATTTGCGTAATGACATTGTTTTTAGAAATGTAAGAAATGGGACTGGTAGATTGTATATTATGAAATCAAAAAGTTTAGACAGTGAATCCACAGTTATCTTTCATTGGTCGACAGCCCCTAATGTAACATACTACTCGGGAGCCAGAATTAATTACAAGTAATAGCTTATTGTTGAATCAAACGATTATGAAATTTTAATTTGAATAGAATAATATGGAGGCTACAAGATATGGATAATAGATTAATCATTGAAATAATTAGATTGACAATTCATGCTGGCGCAATAATCGCATTAGTGTATTTTATCAGAGACAAGATGGATTGGAAAATTGCTATTGCGATTTTAACTATCGCATCATATTCATTTCCAATATCCGATGTTTTTGCTGATAACTTTGAGCTCAGCGCTTATACATTGGTACATTTATTGATTTATACTCTGACGATCATTATATCTGTTGTAATTGTTGACAGATATCGAAAGACCAGCAAAGTCTAATATATTGTTGTCATCTCTAAGGGAACTTGTTACAAAAAGATTAATATATCTTTTGTTACTTGTAATAAGAGCACTATAAAGATTCGCCCGTTTAAGTGATAGCAACTATAATAAATGAAACTCCCATGGATTTAGCCATGGGAGTTTCATTGCGTTAGCTGAACATATTTGGTGAATAGGATATCAACAAGTTCATCTTCGTTCAGAATATGTAATTGATTACCTCTGAGTTCATAGTCATATACATATTCTTTAGTTTCATAAGTATTATCTTTTTTATTGAAACTATTTATAGAAACAATCAGTTTATTATCTGATACAGTCCATGTTCCTGATGTGAACCAACTGCCAACATCTTGCATGTATGCTTGTACTAGATATGTACCATCTTCATAAAGATTCCATGTTCCATTATCTGTTACCCAGACCCCTTTAAGTTCTAGTGGCAAGTCATCACTTATTGTACTACTAAATACAATCTCAGAGATTTCCTTATTATTGATAAACACATGGCCATTCTGATTAAGCGTTTCATCGTCTCTGTTATTGGTGTTTGTAGAACAAGAAGATAATAGTACAGTTATTAAAATTGTTAAAAATACTAGATTCTTTTTCATTTATTTAATCAATTTTAAGACAAACCTCAAACTTTGTGTCTTTTAAATAATAGTAGAAAAGTTTCCAGTATAATGGAAACTTTTTAATTAATGTCGATATGTTTCCATCGTAATGGAAACTTTTGTTGAAAACGTCTAATCTTTCCAGTATAATGGAAACAAAGAGGTGATAATATGATTAATCGTAATGTTTATATGAATAAAATCATTCCATTTATTAATAC
>JAAZEF010000008.1 GCA_012512455.1 Erysipelothrix sp. | reverse complement strand
GAGGATCTACCCCAACAGTAGGTTCATCGAAGATTATGAGTTCTGGCTGATGGGCAATACCACAAGCAATGTTAAGTCGTCTTAAAAGACCACCACTTAATTCTTTGGGTTTATGTTTTAAATGTTTATGTAAGGCCACTAAATCAATGGCTTTATCAATCTTTTCTTTTCGCTCTTTTTTATCTTTGATATAGAGACTACAGAAATATTCAATATTCTCATACACATTGAGTTCATCAAATACCGCGACATCCTGAAAGACAACCCCTATCTTTCTTTTAATGTCATAGGCATCAGCTTTCATGGGCTTTCCAAATAAAGAGATGGAGCCTTCTTGATAACTAAGGAGTCCTAATAGACAATTGATGGTCGTTGATTTACCTGAACCATTGGGACCTAAGAGTCCTAGGATTTGACCTTTTTTAACTTCTAAGTTTAAACCTGAGACAGCCTTAAAATCTTTGTAGTATTTAACTAAGTTATTAATTGAGACAATTGTTTCCATAATACACCTCTTCTGATGAATGCATTATATACCCTAAATATTGATATTTCATAACTTAAGCTTGCTATTAACGAACTTTTAACAAAAAAGTCGTCTCCATATCGGAAACGACTTAATATTTTTATTGGAAGTCTGAGACGTTGCCGCCTGCTTCTGTAATCGCATCTCCCACAGCCTCTAATAGAGCTTCTGATGAGTAGGTAGCACCGGACACAGTATCAATTGCGATACTTTGTTCTGCGACAATCGCAGCAGTTAATTCTTCAAATGCTGGTCCAGCGATATCAGCTGTATCGCCATGGTCAGTTACAGTAACACTAGAAATCTTGCCATCAGTAATAACTGTTTCGACATTGACATCTCCACTGAAGCCTTTAACAGTCGATGTGTAAGTACCATCGGTAATGCCGCTTGTGTTATCGTTGTTGCCATTTGAACTGCCACAACCCACTAACAATAAAGCGACTATAAGAATTGCTAATATTTTTTTCATAAATATATCCTCCATCACTATTTTATCATATTCAATGATTTATAAATCAATAAGATCATCTCTTGTGGTAATTTTATTATTTAGATATGATCCTTCCACTACTTTGACAGGTGTATTGGTCATCATCTCTACCGCTTGAGCATCATCAGTCACATTAACCCCTTGTTCATTAGCTCGAAGATAAGCGTCTATAATTAAGGATGTTGAGAAAGCCTGTGGTGTTTGAGCACTCTGTAACATTTCACGATCAATAGTCCGTGTAATGTAACCATCTTTAACTTCCTTAATGGTGTCTTTAGTCTTAACAGCTAGGATTGCTGCTTTCTCTGATTCCATTGTTTCTAACAGTCGATCAATAGAGTCATTGTCAATCCATGGTCGTGCCCCATCATGAATGAGTACTAAATCTTCTGAGACAGCCATTAAACCTTGAAAGACTGAAGCTTGGCGTGTAGGTCCTCCATTCACATGAACAATATGTCCTTGTTTATGTTCTAAGACCACTTTATGCATATCTGTACGATTGGTTACGATTACAATTTGTTTACAGCGTGGATCCTCTAAAAAAACCTGTGTTACTTTTTCTAACACTGTCAGTCCATATCGTCTCATATAATAAAACATCTTATTGTAACCTAGTCCAACACGAGTTCCTTTACCCGCTGCGACAATTAACACGGAATAATTCATCGTTTACTCACCACGTTTCTTTTGTCTATTCTATCAAACTGCAACAAAGACGACGTTTCAAGTGCTCCCTTATTCATTAATGATTTACTTCCCCCTTTTGATATTGTGTACATTCTATCATATTAAATCGCAAAAAGTCTCTAGTAAATACTATATTAGAGACATCAACATAGACACAATCCATCCTGAAGCATAATATGCCATAAATTGAACCCCTGTATGAATATCAAATTGATTATTTAAAATACCACCAAATAATCCTAATGAAAAGGTCACTAATATACCTAAGGGTCCCGCTTCATAGAAAGCTAACATAAATATGAGTCCTACAAACGTTCCTATCAATGCTTCATGACTAATGTATTTAAACATCATGAGTGTCCATTTTCGTGCCTTCTTTATCGCAATGGGATAAGCGAACATTGAACCTATTATGACCGCAAATACTCCAACCACAATATAATGCCATGGTTGTAAATAAGAAGATAAGTTATGAATCGTGGGTTGTAATACAAAACGTGGTGGCGCATTAAATAATGGGGCAGCTGGTCCAAGCGCAACACCTGATAAAGGTAAGCCAAAGGCTAACAATGGGATAATAAAACCTCCCATATAGGCCGCATTGGAGACACTATCTTGGACCGCTAAGGTAGAAGTAATTTTGTCATAAAGTTCTTTCTTTTGTCCAGCGACTACTTCCCCTAAGAGCACGACTAAACCGACGGGTGAGAAAATGAATCCCGCAGCACTCATTGCCGCAAAACCTACAGTCTCTTTTCTTTGTTGCTTTGTTAATAACTTAAAGGGATTAGGAAAATAAGATTCATTATCCTTTAATTCAGGGGCTAACCATACACTCTTTTGACTTTCACGTGCTTGTTGATGTCGTAAGCGAGGTATCAACATACTGAACAATTCAGCGATCATGGGACCTATGGTGATACCCATGAAGATCGAGATAAAGAGGGTATGTCCTAGCGTTTCTGTGGCGATTGATTGAAAGCCTTGAATTAAAAATGATAAGGGGACTAAGGCAAGGACTGCTCCCCATTTGGCCTTTGACATATAGGCAATTAAAATGGCACCACAGGTAAAGACTAAACCGACATAGGGTTCTACATATCTAGCAAAAGGTGCTAATAGTAAGGCGATTATGATGGCGACTGGTATTGAGATGAGTCCTCCGATGACTGACCCGGCTGCTAATTTACGCATTGCTACATGAGGTATTCCGAGTTGTTTGGCTAATAGTGTATAGTGAACCATAGGGACTGCCGTGGTACTACCTGGTAAAGCGGACATTGAAGTAGGGATAGTATGGGCTATTTGTATG
>JAAZEF010000007.1 GCA_012512455.1 Erysipelothrix sp. | reverse complement strand
TGATACCACCTTGAGTTCCTGCTTTGTCACGGACAGTATAAGTATGTTCTCCAACTTCATCATAATTAATTGCAGCAAAACTAAAGCTTCCATCTGCGTTGTTAGTCGCTGTTTGAATCACACTACCACTAGAATTAAGTAATTGGAATGTAAATTGATTTGCATTAAGTGCCAGCCCATCTAATTTCTTAGAACCACCAATTATAGCAGTTGTCGGTGCTGCAGAATAACTATTTGTGAACGTTGTATCGTTCAGATATTTGATCGATCCAATTACTAATCCACTATCACTTTCATTCACAACAACTTGGACAGCTACTTCTTTATCAGTGTAAGTAATACCACCCTTATTATCATTAATTTCTTTGATAATAAAGTTATAAGTACCAGGTAAAGTAAACGTTTCCTTACCGAAAAACAACTCTTCCATCAGCAGCATTCCCTACTGTTTGGAGCACATTTCTAGATGAATCCAATAATTGGAATCTAAATTGATTTGCACTTAAATCTAATCCATTTAATACCTTAGTAACTTCAAAACCTGTTTCTTGAGTTGCTGGCTTAAAGTCATTTGTAACCGTAAGTACGTTACCTTCTGCTTCAGCATGAGAATGACTACCTTCTTGCCAACTAGAATTAGTTATTTGAATTGTATATGGATTTGTTACTACATTATCAACTATTACATGGTTTTTCGGATTTGTATAACCAATCAAGAAGTAAATCGTCTCTTGGGATTTAAGAGAATATACAAACCTTTTTAAGGATAACCGACCCGTAGAATAAAGAAAACGGTTAAGTAAAAATAATATAACATGCAAAATGCAAAAGTTTAAGAATCAACAAAAGTACTTAATAAATATTTAATATGCTTTAATCAATAGGGAAGAATGACTTTGCGTGGACAAACATTTGTTTTATGGTATTACAAATATAATAAAAACTCCATAAATTGGAGTTTTATCTATGTTTATTATCTTGTAATCTTAGTAATACGAGCGCTTTGGCTACGTTCCTGTTCATCAATCTTCATCTTAATGAACTTAATAGTATCCTGAGCATCGACAATTGTCCTATGTTCCAAAGCGTTCACACGACGACGAGTTGTCTTGATCTCATCCGCCATCATAAAACAACGCTTCTCAAGTTCAGCCAGTTTAATAAGCTTCTCACTCAAGTCATCCATACGATCCGCAATCTTATCCATTGAAGAACCAATCGCAAGTAGTGAATAATTAGTAGGAGGCTTTATTTCCTGTTCAATACGATACTGTGGAACAGACAAACTATACACTGAATCCAAACAAACTCTCACATTCAATTTATAATCAAGATGGCTCAAGCTCTTCTTCATCAAATCATCATGACTAAAAACACTCGCCAAACGATACGCTCTATGAACCGCCACAAACTGGTGCTCCACCTGACGACGCAACGCTTTAGCATCCTCTTGCAACTCCATAAACATCCTAATCATGGAATCTTGTTTTTCCTTCAACAAATGGTGCCCTCTTTGAGCAATCGCCAAACGATTCTCAAGATTCTTAAGCTCCATCCGTGTCGGATTAACTTTTAATACAGCCATTAATCATCATCCTCTGGATAATATTTATCAATAAATTGATCACGAACTCTTTTTAGTTCCTGCTTAGGCAAGATACTAAGTAGTTCCCAACCAATATTCAATGTTTCCTCAATATCACGCTTTTCATGAAAACCTTGATCTAAGTATTTTTCCTCAAAAGCCTGTGTAAACTTACCATACAAGCGATCTAGATCTGTAAGTGCACTATCACCCAAGATACTCGCTAGTTCCAAGACTTCCTTACCCTGAGCATACGCCGCAAACAATTGGTTCATTAAATCTGAATGATCCTCACGCGTCTTATTCTCACCAATTCCCTTATCCTTAAGACGAGACAAGCTAGGTAAAACATCAATCGGTGGATTAATCCCACGACGATATAAGTCACGAGACAATATAATTTGTCCCTCCGTAATATAACCCGTTAAGTCAGGAATCGGATGGGTTTTATCATCCTCAGGCATCGACAAAATCGGAATCATCGTAATCGAGCCCTTCTTACCCTTCAAACGACCCGCACGCTCATAAAGCGAAGCCAAGTCAGTATACATATATCCAGGATAACCACGACGACTCGGAATCTCCTTACGAGAAGCCGAAATCTCACGCAACGACTCACAATAGTGAGCAATATCACTCATAATTAATAAAACATTCATGCCCAAATCAAACGCCAAATACTCAGCAGCTGTAAGTGCCATCCTCGGAGTCGAAATACGCTCAATCGCAGGATCATCCGCTAAGTTCACAAACAACACCGAACGCTCAATCGCACCCGTTCTCTTAAACTCATCCTCAAAGAAACGAGACTCCTCATACGAAATACCCATCGCACAAAAGACCACCGCAAAATCAGCATCCTTATCCGCCACATCCGCCTGACGAGCAATCTGGGTCGCCAACTCATTATGAGGCAAACCAGCACCAGAGAAGATAGGCAACTTCTGACCAACAACTAAGGTATTCAAACCATCAATCGCCGAAATACCCGTCTCAACAAACTGATTCGGATACTCACGAGCCACCGGATTCATCACCTGACCATTAATATCACGCGCCTCATAATTCAACATCTGAGGACCACCATCTGCTGGCTTACCCTTACCATCAAAAGTACGACCAATCATTTCTGAAGACACATGAAGTGACATAGGTTGTCCCTTAAAACGAACACGAGCACTCTTAGGATCAATTCCTTGGTTCGAATCATACAGCTGAATTACTGCGCGATCGCCATCAACCTCCAAGACCTTACCCACTCGCCTATCATTATTAGCAACAACAATCTCTACTTCCTCATCAAAAGCAACATCATCAACACCCGAAACAATTAATAAAGGTCCAGCAACTTCAACAACATTTTTAAACTCACGCATTGCTCTCACCTCCCTGTTTAATCGTTTCAATCTCATCTTTAATTTCATCCACTAAATCAAGAATATTATCCACTTGATCAACCAATACGTATTTCATTCTCGATAATTTATAAATACTCTTCATATTCATAACATCTTCTAAATACACACGATCATGAGCCAAAGCTTCCTTAGACTCACTATAGAAAGTCAAAATCGCCTGCAACATATACGCTTGTTTTCTCAAAGATGTATACGTATCCTCTTCTTGATAAGCATTCTGTTGTAAGAAGTCCTCACGCAACATTCTCGCCACTTCCAGTTGTAACAACTCCTCATCACTCAAGGAATCCTTACCAACTAGTTGAACAATCTCCAACAAACGCTTCTCATCCTGAAGGACATCCATCGCTCTCTGTCTATATCTAGGAAACTGTTTATGAACCATTTTCTTTAAATACTGATCCATTTCATCTTGATATAAAGAATATGATTCCATCCAATCAATCGCAGGGAAATGTCGCGCATAAGCTAGTTGTGAATCAAGTGCCCAGAAAACTTTAACAACTCTCAAAGTCGACTGTGTAACTGGCTCACTCAAGTCACCACCCGCAGGAGAAACCGCACCAATCATCGTAACCGAACCAGGCGTCGCATCCTTACCCAAAGGCACCACAACTCCCGCTCTCTCATAAACCTGAGCCAAACGAGAACTCAAATACGCAGGATAACCCTCATCACCAGGCATCTGTTCCAAACGAGCCCCCATCTCACGCAAAGCCTCAGCCCAACGTGACGTAGAGTCCGCCATTAAAGCAACATCCATACCCATGTTTCTAAAGTATTCCGCAATCGTCATCCCCGTATAAATGGAAGCCTCACGAGCAGCAACTGGCATATTCGAAGTATTCGCAATCAACACCGTCTTCTCCATCAAAGGACGATTCGTCTTAGGATCAATCAATGTCGGAAACTCATTTAAGACATCCGTCATCTCATTACCACGCTCACCACAACCAATATAAACCACAATATCACTATTAGCCCATTTCGCTAATTGGTGTTGAACCACTGTCTTACCCGAACCAAACGGTCCCGGCACAGCCGCCGTACCACCTTTAGCAATCGGGAAAAAGGTATCAATCACTCGCTGACCCGTTGTCAATATTTCATCAGGTAATTTTTGTTCTTTATAAGGACGACGTGTTCTAATAGGCCAATAAGAAGCCATCTTTATGTCATGATCTATTCCTTGATCATCTCTAATAATCGCCACCACATCATGAACTGTAAAGAAGCCCTTCTCAATCTTAATAACTTCTCCACTCACTTTATAAGGCACCATTATTTTATGCATAAAGCCATTCTCATCCACAACACCAATGACATCATTTTCATCCACACGATCTTTAAGAGATACCTGTGGCTCAAACTCCCACTGAGTCGAAGGATTCAACGTATCAATACGCGCCCCTCTCGATAAATATAAACCATGTTGATTGTAATATTCAGATAAATCTCGACCAATACCATCTAACATCGCACTCAATAGACCAGGCCCCAATTGAGCAGACAAAGGACGACCCAATGTCTCTACTGGATCACCAATACTCAATCCACCCGTCTCCTCATAGACCTGAATAGAAATTCGATCACCATGAACCTCAATTATTTCACCAAGCAACTCATGCTTAGAAACCAAGACGGTATCATACAAACGAGCATTGCTCAACCCGGTACAAACAACTAACGGTCCCGATACTTTAACTATTTTTCCTTTTTGCAATATGACCACTCCTATTCCACTTTGATGCCCACGGCATCCTCAACAATTTTCGATAAACGTCTTTGACCAAAGTGTTCATGGTCAACATCATTTGGCAATACAATAAAACTTATCGAAAATTCAGCATTATAACTCTCAATCTCTTCCTCAAACCACTCATAACACTTCTCACTCACATAAGCGATACTCACACGCTCATGTAAAAGTTGTCTCACTAAGTGTTTAAAATCTGTTCTCTTATTTAATTCAATAACATCCAACCCTAAAAATGACATCACGCCATCACTAGGATGTTCATTTAAATAAACGACCTTAGACATATATTCCCTCCCGCAACTCAAATCCATATAAGTTAGCTTTCATAAAGGATTGAATATTCTCTATCTCAACCATTCTCAAATAAATCAGCGCAAAAATACTATTATGAGCATCTAAGCCCCACACGTATTCACGCATAAACTCATGTCTAAGTTCCAGTAACTTAGCACGAACATTCTCTTGTGTTAAGTCACTCACTCTACCATGATAAAGACTATTTAATAATATTTTATCCACACTCTTATAAAATTTGAAATCATCAATACTCAAATATCCCTCAGGAATTTGTTCATCCACTTTATTAAAACGAATATATTTCTCCAAACGATACATATCAAACGTCAACTTCACAAATACTTCTTGTGCCTCATAATCATAAGACTTATCTAATGCACTCAAAATCTCTTGATCAATTTGTTCACTCAAACTCTCATTATTTCTAAGTGAAAAGAATAAAGAATATAATGGAAACAATAACGATTCATCAATTCCCACCTCAAGCATTTCATCACGCAATGCTAGTAGTTGCTCATCTGCCCATTGATCAATATCTGAAAGTCCCCACTCAAAAGACACCTTATATTTCTTAAGGATGTGTTCCTTGGTGTATTCACTTTTCTTCAACAGATCATACGACGCCAGCATCACCTGAATCATATACGCTTGATTAGTCATTAAATAAACCCTTTCGTACAAACTCCACTAAATCATCATGATAAAACTCAATCAATTTATTAAACTCAAAATTAATATCTCTATTACTAGCAATTAACACAAAGCCATCAACCAATGAATCATCCACTATGATATCAACACCAAAGTTCTCTGATTTAACTAATGATTCACGCTTTTTAGGCACTCTAATCTCAACAACATCTGAAGCTTGTTGGAGTTGAAACTTTAGAAAATCAACATATTCCTGATCACTCAAGTCATTTAAATAAGCCTTCGCCTCCGCAATGACCTCTTCAATCAACTGTAACTGATAACGATTCACTTCTTGTCTAGACTTCGAACTATACGCTAAAAGTTGACGCTCCTGTAAATCATGAGCCTCTTTCTCAATACGATCTTTTTGATGGCGATATTTACGCTTCGCCTCCTCTAAAAGACTCTCACGCAAGTCATCCTCAAGAACTTTTGTCTCTCTATCAAATTCATCAATGACTTGTTGACTGTCCTTCTTTAAGGCATCCAGTAACTTGTCAAAATTAGCAGTCATTACATTGCCACCGTATTCAGAAGAATAATAGATGTAACAAGGGCTAATAGTGCATAAGTCTCAACCATAATTGAATAAATAATAGCCTTCGCAAATTCATCCTCATTTTTTGCCAACAAAGTAATACCCGCTCGAGCCACTTCTGACTGATAAATAGCTGTAAAATAACCCACAAGTGTCATCGGTAATGTCGCCGCAAACACAAACATACCTTGTTGTAAGCTCATATCCACATTCAAATTACCAAGGGCCATAATCGCCACAACGAAACCATAAAGACCCTGACTCGCTGCCATCAACTGTAAGATAAGTGACTTACCAAACTTCTCGCCACCCTCAACCATCAAGCCAGCTGCCGCCTCACCAATCATCGCCGCACCCTTCGCACTACCAATACCAGGCAAAGCAACAACTAAAGCTACGCCCGCTGTCGCAAAGATAATTCCACCATACTCTAAAAGAAAATTAAAAAATGTCATTTTATTTCGCTCCTTTACTTCACATTTATATACGTAGGGGCTGCTCTAAAGCTATTAAACGCCTTGCCACCGCCAGTATAGAACTTTCCAAAAAACTCAACATACGTTAATCGTGCCGAGTGAACATAAGCACTCAGACCACTAATCATGATATTAAAACCATGACCAATCATAAAAATAATTGCACCAAAAATAATACTAAAGATACCAAAACCTGAAACCATATCAATCATCATGTTAAACGCAAGCCCAATAGAAGCTCCCGCCAAACCTAATGCCATTAAACGAGAATAGGAGATGATATCACTCATATAGTTAGTAATACCATATAAAGCATACAAGCCGCTCGCTAACTTCGTAGGAATCGTCTTCGCATCTCTACCATTAGTCAATACGATACCCAATGCTGAACCAATAAGACCAATCCAAGCAAAGGACATATAAGGTGCTAACATGTCCGTAAAGATTTGTGACACTAAGATAATCGCACTAATTAATAAGATGTACCAAAACACAACATCATAGATCACATAACGTTTCTTATAATCACGAATATAAATGTAACCCTTGATTGCCATCCCAAAGAACAGATGTACCAAACCAATACCCAAAGCTACAAATAACACAAAGGTAAATTGGCTATGAATATCAATCAGTGCCGGAAGTTCAATCAGTCCACCAAAGAATGAACCATAGACAAACCCCCAACCCGTCACCGCAATACTCAGATAACGCAAGAAGCGCATCATCCCTTTCATCGACGGTTTCATATTCGTAAATCTTAACAATAGACTCATCGTCACAAACATCACGATACCATAGCCCACATCCGCCAACATCATCCCAAAGAACAAGGCATAAAATGGCGATAATAATGGGGTAGGATCTAGTTCATCATAACGTGGTTGTGAATACATCGTCGTAATCATTTCAAAGGCCTCATTAAAATTATTGTTCTTCAATTTAATAGGTACTTCACGAGAATGAAACGGTGCCGCCTCTATCTCAAGATAATGATTACCATTAGTTACCTTACTAATACGATCAGTCACTTCTTGTTGTTTATCACTCACAATCCAACCTGATAAATAAGTCATATATTGTGATTGAACAAACAGACGCTTCGTCTCTTCCTTAAGTTTTTCATTCTCAAGATATTCATAAACGATCTTAAGATCATCCTTTGTCTCACCAATTTGGAACAAACGCTTCATAATATTTTGTCGCTTCTCCAAATGTTCACTCAAACGATTCATCATAATGTCACAATCACTAAGCACATCCAAAGAACGAGCAGAACGATACTTAAAGTCTACTTTCTCAACTAAAATATCAAAACTCTCTTGTTCACTCTCTGGAAACTTAATCATAAATAAAGCTTCTTCTTCATCTAAAGGACGATACAAAACATAAGCATCTTTTAGACTGCTCAATTCTTTAACAAATTGACTCTGATATTCTAATTCAACCGTCCCTAAAATAATTTTCGCATTAGAAAGCTCTTCTAATTCCTCAATCGACAAACGATGATTTTCCCAAGGAATAATTGATTCATATCCCTCAATCACTTCGTGTCGCTCATAGAATTCAGCATAGCGATTTAAGATATCATCTAAATCAATATTATTAACTCGCTCTTCAAGCTGTTCATAATCCATATCTAATAGTTTTAAATCTTCTAAAAAACCTTTTTTTCTTTGACCAAAACGATCAATGATCTTTAAAATTGACACAATGTGCTCTTGTTTCTTCTCATGAGTCTCAAAGTCATAGTCGCTCACATAAGGCTTAAAATCATGCTTATCTGAAAGATTTTCACTCACGTCTTTAAATTCCACATCCGAAAATACCAAAAACTCCCGCAACACATCATCGAGATGATCATTGGCCACTACAAGATTAAATTCACTCATTTTAACGATTGCCATGATTCAATATCTCCTTTATTAACTGATTCTTCACTTCATCAAAGTGAGCTGTTGCTTGTTTTTTCAAACGATTCATAGCGTCTTGTTTACCCTCATTAATCGTTTGATATTGGCTGTGCGAGCGTGATAAAGCGTCCTGAGTCAATCTCTCTTGATAGACATCTAACTCTTTTTGTTTCGTCCGTGAGAATTCTCTCACTTCCTGTCTAACTTTCTCCAGCGCTCTTTGACGTGAAGGTTCCAATTCAACATGTTGTTGTTGAATCTCTCTTTCCACATTGGTAATGGTTTCTAAAACTTTTTCCAACTAGTTAACCTCCTCTTCAAAATTGTGTAATAAGCTCTTCGCTTTTGGATACAAAATACCACTAGGTAGATGTAAGGTCGTCTCCAACAGAGTACAAACTTTCTGTTTGGTAAAAGTGAATTTTTCATAACTATCCACTCTCAATAAACCTTCCAAGATAATCGTAATAATTTCAATAGGATAAGATACATCAAAATAACCCTTTTGTTGTCCTCTTATCACTATATTCTCTGCAATCACACTCACCTTGGTCGCAAACATCTCCTGAAAACGCAAGATAAATTCCGGTTCCACCCACAACGCAGTATTACCCTGCTCTGGAGCATGGGGGTTCACATCGAAATACGAGTCCACCAATATTAATAGCGAATCCAAAAAGTCAAAAGAAGACTCCTTAATTCTTGTTACTAAGTGGTCGACATGTTCAGTCACAATATCCTCAATAATTGCCTGGACTAAATCATCCTTTGTTTCAAAGTAATAATAAAACAATCCTTTCGCAATTCCCGCACTTTTCGCAATCATGTTAATTGAAGTATGTTCAATACCTTCATCTAAAAACAGTGATTTAGCACTTCTGAGGATTCTATCCCGTCTATTCTCTTGTCCTGTTATATTTTTAGTTTCCACTTTGGAATATTAACACACTTTTGACCATCGGTCAAATCATATACCATACAAAAAAACTAGCCAGTAATGACTAGTTTAAACTTATTAAAATTGTTCAGTAATACTTTGACCCTGCATATGTAATAACAAGTAATCAGGACCACCAGCCTTAGAATCAGTACCTGACATATTAAAGCCACCAAAAGGTTGATAACCCACAATCGCCCCTGTACACTTACGATTCAAATATAGATTACCCACATGAAACTCTTCCTTAGCTCTCTCTAGATGTTCTCTATTAGAACTAATTACTGCCCCAGTCAATCCATATTCTGTATTGTTCGCCACTTCCAATGCTTCATCAAAGTCCTTCACCTTACACACTGCTAAAATTGGTCCAAAGATTTCTTCCTGCATTAATGTAGACGTAGGCTCAACATCCACATAAACTGTCGGCTCAATAAAATAACCCACAGAATCATCACTATGACCACCAATCAACAGTCTACCCTCATTTTGTCCCACTTCGAAATAAGAAGTCACCTTTCTAAAGGCATTAATATCATTAACAGGACCCATCTTATTTTCAAAATGTTCCACATTACCCATTTGAATCTTAGAGGTTAATTCCTTAATCTTAATAATCAACTCATCATACACAGATTCCACAACAATAGCTCGAGAACATGCGCTACATTTTTGACCACTAAACCCAAAGGCTGAAGTCACAATTTCTTGAGCCGCAAAATCCAAATCAACATCTGAATCGACAATAATGGCATCCTTGCCACCCATTTCAGCAATCACACGCTTTAGCCACTTTTGTCCCATATGAACCTTCGCCGCTTTCTCATAGATTTCAACACCCACATCCTTACTACCAGTAAATGATACAAAACGTGTTTGAGGATGATTCACTAAATAGTCTCCAACTTCAGATCCCTTACCAGGCACAAAGTTAAGCACCCCATTAGGTAAACCTGCTTCTTCCATCACTTCCACAAATTTATAAGCAATGACCTGTGTCGTACTGGCCGGTTTCACTATCACTGTATTACCACTCACAATCGCAGCACTAGTCATCCCTGCCAATATAGCTAATGGGAAATTCCATGGCGCAATAATAACTCCTACACCTAATGGAATATAGCGATACTCATTACGCTCTAAATTGCGACGACTTAAAATCTTATCATCCACCTTATTAATCTCTAAGATTTGGCGACCATAGTATTCCAAGAAATCGATCGCTTCACCAATGTCACCATCTGCTTCTACCCATGGTTTACCAGCTTCTAAACTCAACAATGCATTGAATTCAAAACGTCGCTTACGAATAATTGCTGCTGCTTTAAATAACACATCACTTCTTACACTGACATCAGTCTTACTCCACGTCTTAAAGCGCTTTAGCGAAACTTCCATGGCCATCTGTGCTTCTTCAATAGACGCCTGAGAAATAGTACCTACGACTTCTGTATTAACATTTGGATTCAAAGATGTATAAACCTTGTCCGTCATAATACGTTTGCCATCAATTACTAAATCATAATGTTGTCCTAGATAACTTCTAACTTTTTTTAATCCTTCTTGATAACCTTTAACATCATCAAGATTTGAATAATTCTTAATTGGTTCTGTTTTGTACGAATAAATTGCCATAACTTTTTCTCCTTTTCTTAAACTACAAATTGTTCAATAACTATATCTTGTTGATTCTCAAAACGCTTCAATGACAGTGATTCAATGTCCACACTAGGTGTCTTATGAGTCATGATTTCACTCATTAATAAACCTACCACAGGAGCTAACATAAAGCCATGACCACTAAAGCCACAGGCGAGATAGAAATTATCTATCCCACTTTCACCCAGTATCGGTTGAGCATCTGGTGACATATTGTAAGATCCACCCCAGGCTCTAACAACCCGTAGTTCTCCTACTTTAGGTAATAAATCCATAACTGTCGCACTCATTTCTCTTAAGAAATCAGGTGTAGTAGTTACATCATGACCTTTCTTAACAAAGGGATCAGATCGTCCCATTAAAAAGGCACCATGAGGAACTTGTTGAATATAAATATTCTTATTAAATGACACCACCATTGGACCTTGAAACTTCTCTACTGGTTCAGTGGCTAATATTTGATGATTCTCAGCATAGACAGGTAGTTCTAAACCTAACATCTTGCCAATCTCATAGGTATAACCTCCGGCTGCGTTTACCACTTGTCTTGCGCGATACACTTCTTTATTAGTCTTTACAATAAAACAACCATCCTCTTGTGTTATATGTAAGACTTCTTCATAAAATGAATAGTTTACTCCTCTTTTTAGACCCGCAAGATAAAATGCTTCACTGGTCTTAAAAGGATTAAGATGTCCATCACTTTGATTAAAGGTAGCACTTAAGAACGCATCAGGATTTAAATGGGGCACAATCTTTAAGGCCTCTTGTTTACTTAAGTATTGAGTATTAATTCCCAATTCATTCTGTAAAGCCACATTCTTTTTTAATTGCTTTTCCTCTGCCTCATTGACCGCCACAATTAAATAACCTTCTTGTTTAAGTTCCAAATCATCGTATTCTAAAATCTCATGAGCCTTTTCAAAAAAGTCCATACTCATTTTAGTTAAGATACAATTTTGTCTTGTCGCCCACTGTTGTCTCACACCAGCACCACAACGTCCTGTTGCGCCTCCCGCAAAATATCCCTTATCAACCACTCTTATATCTTTTACATTTTCTTTACTTAAATGATAGGCAATGGATAAACCACTAATACCTGCCCCTATTATTAATACATTAGTTTCAATCATTTTCTTGTCCACTCAAATCTTTTAATTTAACCCCCGATATAAAAGGTCGAACTCTATGTCCTGCAACCTTTTCTAAAGGTTGCATGGTGAAGCTAGCAATTTCTTGACGAATTAAATGAAGACAGGTACTTCCTTGACAAGCTCCCATTCCTACACGTGTTAAGCGTTTCAAATCTTCAAAAGTCACAAAGCCTTGTTGTAGATAATCATGAATGGTCTCTAAATCTACATCTTCACAGCGACACATAATAACATTCTTTTTATCCATCGACTTTTCTCCTAATCGTCACTAATTCATAAAGGTAATCACGCGTTGTTTCTAATGTAATAAGAGCACTATGATCTTTGTTTTTAACTACTTTAGTAATAGTGACATCACCAATGACTTCACCAGCCCGATTGACACCATGCCAAATCGAATTGACTTCAGGTAAGGGTAACAACTCATAGGCGATTGTAAATTTCGCAACATCATCATCTACACTAGCCAACATAATCGCTACTCCGGGACAGACACTGACACAAATAGAACAACCGATACAACGATCGACAATTAATTGTGGTCTATGATTCATCTGAGGACCTATTTCTATCGCATCAAAGGGACAATAAGTCTCACATGGATTACAGGGAATTTCTTCATAACACTCAATAATTGCTTTCATTTGTAATAAATCTTTCTGTTTTGGAAAGACACTTTGAATCTGTTGTTTTGTAGGAATACCACTTTTAGATAACATTTTGTACCCCCTTCATTTGTCTTTGACCCTCTAAAAATTTTTGACCATAGGGACCATTTCTTAAATCATTTAATTGCTTCAATGTTTCTTCAATTAATGACTCATCAACTTTTTTATCTAAACTTAAAGCACAATATAAACCTGCTAAGACTCCTTCCATCATCGCCGCGGAGGCTTCCTCAATTCCTGAGGCATCTCCTACTACATAACAATGAGAATGACTACTTTGATAGCGATCATTTAGTAGTACGACATCGCCACCTAGTTCTTTAATATATTGTGTCTTAACTCCTAACATTGCTGCCAATTGATAAGATGGTGATAATCCTACCGCGATACACAGCGCATCACACATTAAAGTCGTTACACTTTGATCTTCTAATGATACAATCTCTACGGCTTCTACACACTCAGTTCCTATCACTTTTTTAATCGTACTCTTCATATAGAAAGGAACACCTAGTCTCTTTAACTTACTCGCATGGACACTGTAGCCACCAATTGTATCAGAAGCTTCTATGATAGCCTTCACCTTAATACCTGCTTGTATTAATTGATAGCTCACAATTAATCCTATATTTCCACTACCTATCATGACAACTTCTTTAGCTGGCATTACCCCATGTACATTCATAAGAGTTTGAATTGCTCCTGCGCCCATTATTTGGGGAACATCATTATTTTCAAAGGCTAAAAACTTCTCAGAAGCCCCAGTTGCTAAAATAACTCGTGTTGCTTTTATCTCTTCATAATGTGATTCTTTATAAACACTAACTAAAATAGAGTCATCTTGATCAAAAAGAGCGACCACATTACTATTCAATTTTAGTGTTAATAGAGGATGGTCTTTGATATCGTTTACTAATTGCTTGGCAATATCAAAGCCTCTCATTTTGGCGTATTGTTCTTTTGATCCAAAAAACTTATGAGTCTGTTTAACTAATTGACCCCCTAATAGAGAATCTCTTTCGATTAGAATGACTTCTACTCCCGCATCTAATAGAGATTTACATGCTTTTAGACCTGCTGGTCCTGCTCCGATAACTACAACACTCATTTTAAGACTCCTTTGTCATGTTGTCGTTTAATGACCATCTCTTTTTCTAAGGGAGTAATACATGTCCTGACATTGATTTGTTGATTGACTTCCATATTACAGGAAGCACAATTACCAATGGCACAAAATAAACCGCGGGGACGTTTCTTTTGAATACTATAGCCAAAAGTTGTTATCCCATTGTCAATGAGTGCACTTGCGATTGTGTCACCCTTTTGGCCCACTAATGTTTGTCC
>JAAZEF010000066.1 GCA_012512455.1 Erysipelothrix sp. | reverse complement strand
TTAGACATCTGGCCTCCTGGTATCTCTAAGCTATCCACCAAGATAGTATTAAGCTTTCTTAAGCCACAATAAAAGGCGGTATATAGACCCAGGTCCTGCGCCTATTACTAAACAATCATATACTTTATTTTTCAATGTTTGCCCTCACTTTTCTTTTGGTGTCAATATGAATGTTATCATAATATTGAGTGAGAGACAATTTAGTATGAGTCCCACTTTTTTAGTGAACTATGATAAAATAGACCTACCATTTGGAGGTTATTGTTTGAAGATAGAAAATGAGTCATTATTGGTTGAAATTAGTCCACTAGGAGCAGAGATTCAATCGATAAAAAATATAAAAACAAATCAAGAATTATGTTGGCAAGGTGATCCTACTTATTGGTCATCGCGCTCACCACTTTTATTTCCAATTATCGGAAGTTTAAAAGAGGATAAGTATTATTTGAATGATGAGTCTTTTGAAATGAAGAAACATGGCATTGTTCGTGATCAAGAGTTTGAATTAGAACAAGTCAATGATTCGACAATAAATTGTTATTGGGACATAGAGGAATCACTTAAAGAGTTCTATCCTTATCAATGTTCTCTAAAGATAACTTACCAATTAGAAGAAAATTCATTGATAGTATCGTATGTCGTTATAAATCATGAAGACTTTGACATGTTCTATAGTATAGGGGGACATCCTGGTTTTAATGTTAGTGGCCCTGTTACTCTTAAGCTAGAGGGTCAAGATATGTCAAGATATCTTATTAGTGGATCACTTATTGATAAAAGTGTTGATGTTAATAAGACTAACTTTATATTAACTAAGGAACATTTAAGAGATGATGCTCTAGTTTATACAGGTGTTGACAGATGCCACCTAATAATGAAAGACTATAGCGTGGTGGCCGATGTTAGTGAGTTTATCAATGTGGGGATTTGGTCTCCTATTGTAAATAATGAAATGGCACCCTTTGTCTGTATCGAACCATGGCAAGGACTGCCTGATACCCTAACTTCTAATCAAATCCTTAAGGATAAAAAGGACAACCAAATACTGAAGGCACAGGAGGAAGCGAAATTTAGCTATCGCTTAACATTTAATTATGAAGATTGAATTTAAAGTTAAAAACAACCATCAAGATTGGAAAAAAGTTCGTAAAGAAGTATTTATTGATGAACAAGGTTTTCAAAATGAATTTGATCTCAAAGATTATAGTGCCCTTCATCTAACAATGTATGTTGATGATGAGTTAGTTGGAGCATGTCGAGCTTTAATAGAGGATCAAGTGGGTATTATTGGTCGCTTAGCCCTTTATCCACAGTATCGACGACAAGGACATGGAAAACGGATAGTATTAAAAATGGAAGAATTATTAAAATCTTATAATATTACGAAGATGAAATTAAGTGCCCAAGCACATGCGGTTGAATTTTATAAGTCGTTGGGTTATGTCGAAGTTGGAAAGCAAACTATTGACGAACATGTGATCCATCAACCGATGGAAAAGGAAGTGAAGGAGTAAACCATGAATAAAATTGAAACAGAATTAATAGAAGGACTTAAACAAGTCATAAATGAAATTGTAGAAGAGCCCATTGATGAGTCAATGGTGATGATTGAAATTCCCAAAGACAATTCAAAGGGAGATTATAGTTCCAACATTGCGATGAGATTAACGAAAATAATGAAACAAAATCCTCAAGCTATCGCATCTCAATTTGTAGAGAAACTGCCAAATTATTGTCCCTCATTGGATAGTGTTGAAGTAGCCGGTCCAGGCTTTTTAAACTTTTGGATTAAGGGTGACCAATTAGCAGGAATCATTAAAACTATTCTAGACAAAGGGGATGACTATGGTAAAAATACGAGTGGTCAAAACGAAAAAGTCTTAGTTGAATGGATCTCTGTGAACCCTACAGGTCCTTTACACATTGGTCATGCGCGTAGTACCGCGTGGGGTGATGTGGTCTGTCGCTTGATGGAAGCTAGTGGCTATGATGTCTTAAGAGAATATTATATTAATGATGCGGGTAATCAAATTGATAATTTAGCATTATCATTAATTGCGCGCTATAAAGAGAGTATGGGTCTTGATTTTGAATTACCACAAGATGGTTATCATGGTGAAGACGTAATGGAGATTGCTTTAATCATAAAAGAAAAATATGGTGAAGATTTACTAGAGAGAGAAGATGTTTTAGAATTCTTTAAACAAAAGGGTATTCAATATGAAATGGATAGAATCTACGAAGATCTTCAATACTTTAGAGTGAACATTGACTCCTGGATATCTGAACAAGATCTTTATGATAATGGTCTTGTAGAAGATGTTATTGTGAAGATGAAAGAAAAAGACTTAGTTTATAATCAAGATGATGCTTTATGGTTTAAATCTAGCTTATATGGCGATGATAAGGATCGTGTCTTAATAAAATCAGATGGTCTCTATACTTATTTAACACCTGATATTGCGAATCATTTACATAAAATTGATCGTGGTTATAATAATTTAGTTAACTTCTGGGGTGCTGACCACCATGGTTATATCCCTCGTATGAAGGCAGCCTTAGAAGCTTTAGGTCATAAGGATGTGCTTGAAGTGGATATTGTACAGATGGTACGAATGGTAGAAGATGGCCAAGAAGTGAAAATGAGTAAGCGTACTGGTAATGCGATAACATTACGTGATCTATGTGAAGATATTGGTGTCGATGCGGTACGTTACAATATGGTGACTAGAGCACTTGAGACTCACTTTGATTTTGATCTAGGTGTCGCACGTAAACAATCGAATGATAACCCTGTGTACTATGCTCAATATGCCTATGCGCGAATGAATTCAATATTTGAAAAGGCTAATGATGTAGTTCCACAAGATCAATACACTCTGTTGGTAGATGAAAAAGAAGTAGACCTTTTGAAACACTTAGGAACTTATACAGAGATGATAAGTGATGCGGCTAAGACTCGTGCTCCTAATAAGGTGACCAATTATATTCAAAAATTGGCTCAATACTTCCATAGTTTCTATGGGGCTCATAAGATTAATGATCCATCTAATCCAGAGTTGAGTAATGAGCGTTTGGCACTTGTTAAGGCAACTCAAATCACATTGAAGAACGCGTTAGAAATGATTGGGGTTAGTAGTCCTAAGTCAATGTAGCTTGACAAGAATTAGTAAGCCGTTATAATATTATTAGCACTCGCTTAATCTAAGTGCTAAGGAGGAATATTATGGCGAGAATGAAACAATTTAAATCAGAATCTAAGAGACTCTTAGATTTAATGATTAATTCAATTTACACGAATCAAGAAATATTTTTAAGAGAGCTTATCTCAAATGCATCTGATGCGATGGATAAGCTTTTTGTGAGGTCACTCGATGATGATAGTATTCAATTTGAGAAGGATGACTTACAAATTGAAATAGAAGTTAATAAAGACTTACGCATGTTATCGATTAAAGATAATGGTATTGGAATGAGCGCAGAAGAATTAGAGAAGAACTTAGGAACCATTGCTTATTCAGATTCTAATGCTTTCAAGGAAGCCTTAGAGGGTGATGTTAGTGATGTTGATATCATTGGTCAATTTGGGGTTGGATTTTATTCTGCTTTCATGGTAGCTAAAGAAGTTAGAGTTCTTTCTAAGGTCGCAGAGGATGAGCAGGCTCATGTCTTTATTAGTAATGGTGTTGATGGTTATAAAATTGAACCCATTGAAAAAGAAGGTCGTGGGACTGAAATTGTAATTTTCTTAAAAGACAATACAGATGACAATGACTATGATCAATATTTAGAGGACTATCAAATACGATCGTTAGTTAAGAAATATAGTGATTATATTCGCTATCCAATTGTGATGAACAATGAAGAAGAAAAACTTGAGACACTGAATTCTCAAATCCCTCTATGGAAGCGTAGTAAACAAGATATTACAGAAGAAGAGTATCATGAATTCTATAAGAATCGTTTTAATGATTTTGAAGATCCACTAAAAGTTATTCACATGAATGTTGAAGGCCTTATTTCTTTTAATGCGTTATTGTTTATTCCAAAGCGTGTTCCATTTAACTATTTTGCGTCTGATTATGAAAAAGGGTTAGAACTCTATTCACGCTCTGTCTTTATTGAAGGACATAACAAAGATTTGATTAGTGATCACTTCCGTTTTGTTAGAGGTATTGTAGATAGTGCGGATTTATCGTTGAATATTTCTCGGGAAATGTTGCAGGATAATCATCAGTTAAAGAAAATTGCTAATCGTATTAATAAGAAAATTAAATCTGAATTAGAGTTAATGTTGAAAAACGAAAGAGAAGAATATGAGAAATTCTATGATGACTTTGGTTTAGATCTTAAGTTTGGTCTCTATAATGGTTTTGGTGCCAACAAAGAAGAGCTTCAAGACTTAGTCATGTTCAAATCGTCGTTTGAAGATAAATATACGACTCTTAGTGAGTATGTTTCTCGTATGAAAGAAGATCAAAAGGATATTTACTATGTAAGTGCTGAGTCTATTGTGAAGGCACGACAATTACCACAGAGTGAATTAGTGATGGATAAAGGCTATGAAGTCTTATTCTTACTTCATGAAATTGATGAGTTTGCGCTGAAGATGACAAATACCTATGATGAGAAAAACTTTAAGTCTATCAATCAAGGTGCTCTAGATCTTCATGATGATAAGCAACAAGAGAAACTTGAAACTCTAACAAAAGAAAATGAAGACTTATTGACTAAGATTAAAAATGCCTTAGAAGGTAAAGTGGATGATGTTATCTTGAGTTCACGTTTAAAATCTCATCCTGTGTGTATTGTCTCAGGAGATGGTATCAGTTTTGAAATGGAAAAGGTCGTAAATCAATCACCTGATGAGAACCAACATGTGAGAGCAGATCGCATCTTAGAGATTAATCCTGACCATCCCATTTTAGAGGCCTTATCTCATACTAAAGATGAGAATACTCTCATTGACTACTCACAACTTCTTTATGATCAAGCCCTACTCATTGAGGGTTTACCTATTGAGAATCCTAGTGAGTTCTCGCTTAAGATTGCGGAGCTAATGGTCAAAGCATCTAATAATTAAAGAAAAGCACCTACTATCAAGTAGGTGTCTTTTTTAATAAAAATAGTTGTTTGTAGCTAACATTCTTTGATTTTATAGAACACTTATCGTATGATGGATATAGGTGATTATTATGAAGGTTATTTATGATTCTTTGAGTGGCAAAGCTAAGGCTTTTGCGAGTAATTTAGGCTATGAGATTGTTGATATAAAAGAGGTAAAAGATCAAATCGTTGTTGGTCCACTTTTCTTAGTAACCCGAAACTCAGGTTATGGTGAGATTCCTCAGACGACTTTGGCTTTTATGCGTAAAAATTATCGTAGTGTCATTGGGATTGCGGTTAGTAGTAATCGTAATTGGGGTCGCTATTATGGGGCTGCTGGTGATAGTTTAGAGCGCATTTATAAGATTCCTTGTGTTCTAAAATTTGATGGGGCTGGACAAGATGAGGATGTTAAAGTTGTAAAGGAATTTCTTGATAAGCACAAGTAATATAGCGTTTTTGTCACATTGTACACAACACTAATTTTAGCGTGTATAATATAATCAACAAGCGAGGTTATAGTATGTCGACAAGACAAATGCTGAATGAATTTATTAGTAATATTGAGACATCGAATATAGGCGAAAACGAGCTGTTTAACATGGATATGGTCGTGGCAAAGCATCGTCTTTTTGTGTATACTTCTTATTTGGATGCCCAACAATTAAGGATGATTTCTGAACATTTAAATTCTGGTGTATCGGTGAGTTTATTGATGTCTAAAAAAGTAGATGAATCAATTAAATCACAGATGGGCCAAGACTTTTTTGTGAAGTTTGAAACCTCTAAAAAATGGGATGTCTTTATGGTGATTGGCTATGTCATTATTGCGCTAGGTTTAATCATGTTAGGCATTAGTGGTTACTATCATATTATTGGTAATGTTATTAACAGACAAAATGAAGTGTTACGTCTTATCTTGCCTCTATTAGAAGTTTATTTAGGATTTTTAATTGCTGATTTTGCCTTTAAGGGTAAATATAATCGTCGACCATTGAATCAACAATTAGAAATTAGTGTCTTTAAAAGAGTGCGACACTTACCCCGTTGTTATTTGTATATGACAGATGATAAGCGGATTATTTATCAAAATATTGATAGCGATAAATTAGGGATTAGTCATGTGAAGGTGATTGAAAATCCAATTGTTGTTGAAGAATTAAAAGATATAGTCGAGAATAGACTACCACTGACAAAGAGAGAGGGACTCACACTGGCAGGTTTGAGATCATGGTTATTAGGATAAAATATGAACGTTTATGATTTTGATAAAACAATTTATGATGGTGATAGCGCCACAAACTTTTTCTTCTATAGTATAAAAAAGAATCCCAAGCTCATGTTATCAATTCTAAAATTACCTTTTTCATTTATGAGATTTAAGATGGGAACAATCTCAAGAACAGTAATGAAACAATCGCTCTATCAGTATGTTAAACATATTGATAATTTAGAGGATGAAGTCAAAGAATTTTGGCAACAAGAGAAACATAAAATAAAAGATTGGTATTTAGCTCAAAAGGATGATAGTGATTTAATCATCTCAGCTTCCCCTGAGTTTTTAATTAAACCAATCTGTGATGAGTTAAATGTAGTTTGGATGGCATCAAAATTAGACCCTACTACTGGAAAGTATGATGGTTCTAATTGTTATGGTGAACATAAAGTAGATCGCTATCGTGAATTTTATAATGATGAAATGATGGATGATTTCTACAGTGATTCACTCTCAGATTCACCCTTAGCCAAATTGGCCAAGAAAGCTTATTTTGTAAAGGGTAATACCATTACAGAATGGCCATTAGCTGCTTTGTTGGATCAAGATACAATTTATGATTAGGTGATGTAATGATTATTAAAGGAAAATATAATAGCGCACAAGTCTTTGTTGATAGTTTAGATCATGGTTCGTATGAACAGATTCAAAAACTATGCGACCAAGACTTTTTAAGAGATAGTAAAATCGTTATAATGCCCGATGTTCACGTGGGTAAAGGGAGTACCATCGGCACGACAATGACTATCCATGATAAGGTAGTTCCTAATCTAGTTGGTGTGGACATTGGTTGTGGTCTAATTGTTTTGAAACTAAAAGAAAGAGCGATAGATTATAAGAAACTCGATGAAGTGATAAAAAGACAAATCCCTTCAGGTTTTAGTATTCGTAACACTCGTCATAACAATACAACGAAACTTCAAATAGACAATCTTATAGCCAAAGACCATGTCGATTTAGACAGAGGTTATTTATCTTTAGGAACATTAGGTGGTGGTAACCATTTTATTGAGATCAATGAGAATACTAACCATGAAAAGTATTGTGTCATTCATTCAGGCTCACGACATATTGGTCTTCAAATCGCCCAACATTATCAACAATTAGCGATTCAATCCATGAAAGCTAAGGATATTAATATTTCTGATGATTTGGCTTATTTAGAAGGAAAGCTCATGGATGATTATCTTCATGATATGAAAATCATTCAAGAATTTGCTTGGTATAATCGTCAAAGTATGGCTGATGAGATTATAAAGGGCATGAATTTTAAAGTCCTAGATTCTTTTCAGACCATTCATAATTATATTGATACAAAAGAAATGATCTTAAGAAAAGGAGCAGTTTCAAGTCAAAAAGATGAAATATTTATCTTGCCACTTAATATGAGAGATGGTTCCGTTATCTTAAAGGGTAAGGGAAATCCAGATTGGAATTACTCAGCACCTCATGGGGCAGGTCGCATCATGAGTCGTACTCAAGCACGTAAAAGAATTAGACTCTCTGATTATCAAGAAAGTATGAAGGGTATTTATTCAAGTATGATATCTCATCACACACTTGATGAAGCACCCATGGCCTATAAAGATGGACAAAAAATCTTAAACTTAATAACACCAACAGCTGATATTTTAGAGCATTTAAAAGTAACTTATAACTTCAAAGCAAAATAAGTCCAGTCAAATCAATCCCATTTAACACTGTGCTTTGATAGAATGATTCCATGAAATATCAAGTGCTACTATATTATTTATATACAGATATTGACAATCCAACAGCGTTTGTCAAAGAACACAGAGACTTATGTGAAGAGCTCAATCTTTTAGGTCGTATCCTGATTGCCAAGGAAGGAATCAATGGGACAGTATCAGGTTCAATTGAGGATACCAATAAATACATGGAAACTTTACAAAATCATCCATTATTAAAGAACATCACCTTTAAAGTTGATTTAAGTGATGAACATGCGTTTAAGAAACTACAAATTAAAGAAAGAGACTTTTTAGTGAATCTAAGTCTAGAGGAAGACATCAATCCAAATGAACTCACCGGTGATTATGTCAGTCCTAAGGAATTCTACAAACGACTAGATGATGAAGATACAGTTGTCATCGATGCTCGTAATACCTATGAATTTGATGTTGGTCATTTCAAGGGCGCAATTCGTCCGGATATTGAAACATTTAGAGAACTACCCAAGTGGATTAAAGACAATGAAGAGTTATTAAAAGATAAGAGAATCCTCACCTATTGTACTGGTGGAATTCGTTGTGAAAAATTCTCGGGTTGGCTTAAGAAAGAAGGCTACAATGATGTTGGTCAACTTGCTGGTGGTATCGCTACCTATGGTAAAGACCCTGAAGTCTTAGGTAAAGATTGGTTAGGACAAATGGTAGTCTTTGATGAACGTCTAAGTGTACCAGTCAATCAAGTCGATCATATTATTGTGGGAAAAGACCACTATGATGGGACACCCTGTGAGAGAATGTTCAATTGTAGTAACCCCGATTGTAATAAACGTCTTATTGGTTCTAAAGAGAATCAACATAAACACCATGGAGCGTGTAGCCCTCAGTGTGCTGCTCATCCTCGTAATCGTTATCTTCAAGAGTTAAATTCTTAGGAACTTAGCTCTTTTTTGTTTATCTTAGAGTATGAAGTGTGAAAGATGTTTAAATGAAAATCCTCTTTACTTCTATGAGGGTACTAGAGGAATTTATTGTCGTCGGTGTATTCATCTTGGTGGCCATCAAGTGGAATCATTGTTGGAGATTGATGTCAAAGATGAGTATGCGACAATGCCCTTTGAATTATCTGAGGATCAAAAAAGGGTTTCAAAACTGATTGCGAAGAAAGGTTTAAATGAAAATGTACTGGTGGAAGCAGTATGTGGGGCAGGAAAGACTGAATTAGTAATTGAGTTAATAGAAAAAGCATTCTCACAAAAACTTCATGTGGGTTGGATGATAGCAAGAAGACAAGTTGTTTTACAGTTGGCACAAAGATTAGAGTCCATCTTTGTTGATCAAAAGGTGATAGCGGTCTGTGAGGGTTATACAGATGTTTTGGAAGGACACTTAGTGTTGTTAACGGCTCATCAGTTGTATCGTTATCCACAAAAATTTGATGTTTTAATTGTGGATGAACCAGATGCCTTTCCATTTAAAAATAATGATTTATTAAACGATTTGGCTAAGGTAGCTTGTAAGAACACAAAAATTTATTTGACAGCTACCCCTGATTCAACACTAATAAATAGCAATGTTTATCACGTGTTTCTTCATCGTCGTCCACATCAAAGAGATTTAGTCGTTCCACAGGTTATCATTACCTGGAAATGGTGTCAGTATCTAATCCTAATCGTTTATTTATTTAGAATTTATAAAGATGAAAGAGTGCTAATATTTGTTCCTACGATTAGATTAGCTAAAAGATTATCAACCTGGTTACGATTACCAATGATTACTTCACAGAGTGAGAATCAACAAGATGTGTTATTAGATTTTGATAGGAATGATAAGGGAAAATTAATTACGACGACCATTTTAGAGCGAGGAATGACCTTTGAGGAAGTCTATGTCATTGTCATCGAGAGCAACCATAGTGTCTTTGATGAGGCTTCTCTAGTTCAAATTAGTGGTCGTGTCGGACGAAGTTTTGAAAAGGAAAAAGGGGAATGTATTTTTTTAGGAAGCAAAAAGAGTCAAGCCATACAGAAATGTTTACAAAGACTTCGCCATCACAACAGTGTTTGATATGTTTTAAGCCCCTGTTACAAGTGTCTCATTTAAGAGAGTTATTCAAAGAACAAGATGTCTTATGTAGAGATTGTCGAAGTAAATTAGTCGTGGATCCAATTATCATTAAAATGAACGACTTTGATGTCTATAGTATTTATCCCTATGAAGACAGTTTTCAAAAAATCTTAATTCAATACAAAGACTTGTTCGATGAAGCATTGGCTCCATTATTTCTAAATCGATATATTAAACAACTAAAACCATTAATAAAGAGCAGACAAATGGTTTGTATTCCCTCATATCCACAACATGTGAAAGAGCGAGGCTTTCATCATGTAGAATCCATGTACAAAGAAGTATCTAGAGACTCTCTACAACTTTTAAGTAAAGTATCTTCTAGACATCAAGCTAAAATGTCACTAAATAAAAGAGCTGAACTATTATTTCAAATAAAATCAAATTCTCCTACTTCTATTTTGTTAGTTGACGACATGTGTACTACTGGCGAAAGTCTTCGTCAGGCATATATGTTATTAACAGATCATGGTCATGATGTGAAGTGTGTGAGTGTGGGTTACCATCCACTATTAAAAAGACAATTTCCATATAAGAAATGGTTTTAAATGTAAAACTTTACAATTTATCATGAAAGGCAATCATTATTTCGTTGACCAAAGATACTTTGATGATATAATTAATTCATCAAGGAAGGGGTAGAAGTAGACTAATGACCGGAAAAGTGAAAATGTTTAACAAAGAAAAAGGCTACGGCTTCATCAAGTTAGAAGATGATCGAGATGTCTTCTTCCATTACTCTCAACTCGTAATGGAAGGGTTCAAGACAATCGATGTGGGAACTGAAGTTGAGTTTGAACTAGTTGAGGGAGAACGAGGCTTACAAGCACATAATATTGTCGCTTTATCTTAATTAAACTTAAAGAGAATCAATTCGCAAAATTGGTTCTTTTTTGTTAGAGTATATACATTAGGAGAACACGATGAACAAAGATACTATTATTAATCAAACACTAGAACCGAAAGACATTAATGAATTTGCGAAAGAAGGAGTAGCACTCTATCGCCATTATGAAGAAATAAAAGATGAAATCACAATGGAGTACATCGCGGTACGACTCAATACAATGTACAGTCAAAAGAAAGAAAGACCCAATCTGATCGGCTTTCTAGAAGATAGAGAAGAAATTGACATGATGGGTGAGTACGCCAGAAACCTTGTCCAAAAACGAGTAGGCAAACCTGCTATCTTCCAATTAGTAGGATCATTCATTCTTATCATTGTCTGGTATCAATTAATGTCTAACGTCTTCAAATTTGATGCGACAACATCAATGGTGGTTACCATCATTGTCATGGTCGTTTTCAATTACCTGTATGTAACTATCTCAGGCAATCGTATGATCACCAAAACCAACCAACTCTATAAAACCAAAGTAGACCCCAAACTTATCAAGTATTTTAATTACTATATGGATTAATAAATTGACCTATGCTGAGAACAACACTTAATAAAGTTAATCCTCAACTCATAAGTAATGAGGAGAAAAAACTATACGATGAATTAATCACATCATTAGAGGAGTGTCAAAGCTTTATTTTTAATGTCGCATTTATCTCTTTTGGTGGTCTCCAGCTGTTCATCAACAGTTTTAATGAACTTAGAGATAAGGGTGTCTCTGGCAAGATATTGACTTCAACATATCTCAACTTCACAAGTCCCAAAGCACTTTTGAAAATAATGGAATATGACAATATTGAATTAAGAATTCATGACGATCAAAGTCGAGGACTTCACAGTAAGTCTTATATCTTAGAGGAACATCAGATGTATCCTTTAGAAATAGATGCGGACAGTATTCACGGTGTTACCGTCACCATTTATTACGAAAAGATGGCACCGGTTATGATTTTTGAACAAAATATTCCAACAGCCCAAGTGGTAAAAGAGTACTATGAAAAGAGCAGACAATTTACCAGAAAAGAAATAGAAAAAGATTTCAATATCACAGAACGACAAGCTCGTACAATTCTAGAAAAACTGCTTGAAGACAACCAAATCTCAAAAAGAGGATCAGGACCCAGAACCTTCTATGTAATCAATGAATGATAAATAAGGATTTTCATCTGTTTTAGAATATTACTAAGAGAAAGAGAATCTTTTTTAATTATCAATAGCGTGATATAATAACTAAACTGGAGGAAATTATGACCAACTTTTTAAGAAACCTTTTCAGCAATGAGAAAAAACAATTAAACAATTTAGAAAAACAAGCTCAACAAATTGATGCTTTAGGTGATCAATATGCAATGATGAGTGACGATGAATTAAAAAACAAGACACTAGAATTCAAGAAGAGACTATCAGAAGGTCAGACTCTCGATGATATTTTAGTCGAAGCATACGCAACAGCCCGTGAAGCAGCAAAACGCATCATCGGTGAATACCCTTATTTAGTCCAATTAATGGGTGGTATCGTATTACATCAAGGCGATATTGCCGAAATGAAAACAGGGGAAGGTAAAACATTGACCTCTGTACTACCAGCCTATTTAAATGGACTCAGTGGTAAAGGGGTACACGTCATCACCGTTAACGAATATCTAGCAGAACGTGACGCCAACTGGATGGGTAAGATTCACGAGTTTTTAGGACTCACAGTAGCTGTCAACAAACGCGCCATGACCCCAAGTGAGAAGAAAAAAGCCTATGAAGCAGACATACTCTATAGTACCAACTCAGAAGTCGGATTCGACTACCTAAGAGACAACATGGTCACCTCAAGTGACAACAGAGTTCAAAGACCCCTCAACTTTGCCTTAATAGATGAGGTCGACTCTATCTTAGTGGACGAATCAAGAACCCCATTAATTATTTCAGGTGGAAAAAAACAAACCGCCAAACTATATCAACAAACCGATAAGTTCGTAAAGAAACTAAATGATGGTGAAGACTTTGAATACGATGAGAAATCAAACTCTACAAGGTTATTAGAACCAGGAGTCGAAAAAGCAGAACGCACATTCAAAGTTAACAATCTATACGATGTTGACAATACACCATTAGTCCACCGTATTAATCAAGCACTCAAAGCCAACTACACCATGGCCAACGATGTCGAATATGTCGTCAAAGACAACGCTGTTGTTATTGTCGACTCCTTCACAGGACGTCTCATGGAAGGTCGTGAGTTTTCTGATGGACTACACCAAGCCCTAGAAGCCAAAGAAGGCGTAACTATTAAAGAAGAAACCGCCACTATGGCCACCATTACCTACCAAAACTTCTTTAGACTCTACTCCAAGCTATCTGGGATGACCGGAACAGCAAAAACTGAAGAAGAAGAGTTTCTAAAGATTTATAATATGCGCGTTATCGAAATACCAACCAATCGACCCATCGCTCGTATTGACCATCCCGATAAAATATTCGGAACTAAAAAAGCTAAATTTAACGCCTTAGTCAACGAAATTATGAGAGTTCACGAAACAGGCCAACCTCTCTTAGTAGGTACCGCCTCAGTCGAAGTCTCAGAATTTGTCTCCAAGATGTTAACACAACGTAAAATTAAACACGAAGTCCTTAACGCAAAGAATCACTCTCGTGAAGCAGACATTATTAAAAAAGCCGGACAAATAGGCTCCGTAACCATTGCCACCAACATGGCAGGACGTGGAACCGACATTAAGTTAGGTGAAGGTGTCCGTGAAATGGGTGGACTCGCTGTATTAGGGTCTGAACGACACGAAGCACGACGCATCGATAATCAGTTACGAGGACGATCAGGTCGTCAAGGAGATCCAGGATGGTCTCAATTCTATGTCTCACTAAAAGATGATTTAATGATTCGCTTCGGTTCAGAAAGATATGCAGGACTCTTTGATCAATTCGGAGATGAAGCCATCACTAACAAGACCGTAACACGTGCCATCACTTCAGCTCAAAAGCGAATTGAAGGTCAAAACTTTGATGTCCGTAAAACACTCTTAGACTATGACGATGTTTTAAGACAACAAAGAGAAATCATGTACGAACAAAGAAATTATGTTTTAGATAACGAAGACGTTCACTCTGTCGTCAAAGATATGTTCAGTCGTGTCATCAATCACGTGGTTGACTCTTACACAATTGAAGATAAAAAAGAAGCAGCAATCGATTTTGAAGGGCTTAAAGAAGCTTTAGCAAAATTAGGCTTTGACGGAGTCAATCTATCCCAAAAGGAACTTGAAACACTCAGTGTTCAAGATGCTTCAACATTAATTGTCGATGAAGCATTCGAATCCTACGATAAGAAGATTAAACCCTATCGTGAACAAGTCTTACCCATCGAAAAACGCATGGTACTTCAAACCATCGATAGAGCATGGATGGACCACATCGATACCATGGATAAATTACGCCACGGAATCCACTTGCGTTCATACGCTCAAAACAATCCATTAGAAGCTTACGTCAGTGAAGGATACGAAATGTTTGAGGACATGTTATATCAAATCGCACAAGATATTGTAGCCTTCTGTCTCAATGTCCAAATTAGAGTGGAGAAGAAATAATGGAACTTTTTGAATTAAAAAACTTAATACAAGATGCCTCAACTAATTTAGAAACTATCGGAGACTCTCTTTGACTTAGTCGCTAAGAAGAAAATCATTTCAGATAACGAAGAACTAATGATGAATGAGAATTTTTGGAATGATCAAAAGAAAGCTCAAGGTATCATAAGTAGTAATAATCGACTCAAAGATATCGTAGAAACATATGAGTCCTTAGTCTCACACATGAAAGAGTATCTAGAAGTACTAGATGAACTTAAAGGTAATTTTGATCAAGAGATGTATGATCTTATCGAAAGTGAAGCACTCGATACAATATCATTGTATAATGAGTTTGAAACAAAAGTGCTATTATCCAATGAGTACGATGTTTATTCAGCTATTGTGGAAATTCATCCCGGAGCTGGAGGCACTGAAAGTCAAGATTGGGCCAATATGTTATATCGGATGTACACTCGCTGGGCCAATAGACATAACTATCAAGTTAATGTCGTCGACTACCAAGATGGAGATGAAGCCGGATTAAAATCGGTTACCTTCGAAGTCATCGGTGACTATGCTTATGGTCTACTCGTTGGAGAAAAAGGGGTCCATCGCTTAGTACGTATTTCACCTTTTGATTCTTCAGGACGCAGACACACTTCCTTTAGTTCAGTCGAAGTGATGCCCAAACTAGAAGATGATATTCAAGTTGAAATTGATCCAAGTGAATTAACTATTGACACTCATCGCTCCTCAGGAGCCGGTGGACAACACGTCAATAAAACAGATTCCGCTGTTAGAATTACTCACATCCCCACTGGCATTTCAGTCCACGTTCAAAATGAACGTAGTCAAATGCAGAATCGGGAACAAGCCATGAATCTTATTAAATCTAAACTCTATCAACCTAAGATAGAAGAACAACAAGCCAAGATAGCAAATATCAAGGGTGAACAAAAACAAATTGAATGGGGTTCACAAATACGCTCATATGTATTTATGCCCTATACATTAGTTAAAGATAACCGTACAAATTATGAACAAGGAAACATCGAAGCCGTCATGGATGGTGATATCGATGGTTTCATTCAAGCTTACTTAAAGAGTCAAATTAAATAAAAGGAGAAGGTAATGATCAATCGTAAAAGAATTGTCAGAGATGTCGCATTACTAGTCATAGGCAATCTACTCGTCGTCGGCTCCGTTAGATTCTTTATACTTCCCTATAACATTTTATCAGGTGGGGTCGCAGGGATCGCTGTCGCTCTCACTCCCTTATTATCTTTTCATATTGAAACAGATGTCCTCATCTCCATCATTATTTTGGGGACTTTTGTCTTGGGAGCCCTTTTTTTAGGAAAAGAATTTGCCCTCAAGACTATTTTTTCATCCATTATTTATCCTGTTTTATTACAACTATTAAATTTGATAGAATACGATATTTCTCTCAATCCAATGCTGGCGTCGTTCTATGCAGGGATTATTTGTGGAATAGGATTAGGCCTTGTTTTTCGCACTGGAGCAAGCACTGGCGGCATGGACATTCCCCCCTTGATAATTCATAAGTTTACTGGTATAAAAGTAGCGACGCTTGTGATGATTGTCGATGGGCTAACGATTTTGTTAGGACTCAAAGCATACGGATTAGAATCAGTTTTAATAGGACTTATCTCAGTATTCTCAACATCATATACGGTCAATAAAGTTTTAGTTGCTGGCGGAATTCAAGCCAAAACAGTCTTTATTATTTCAGACCATTATCAAGAAATCTTAAATGAGATACATAAGCGACTCGATCGTGGTAGCACGGTCATAGATGCCAAAGGTGGATTCACAGGAGACGATAGACCCGTAATATTATCGGTCATCTTCTCTAATCAATATCCCCAATTACAACAATTGGTTCAAGAAATAGATCCTAGTGCCTTTTTGATAGTCTCAGATGCTACAGAAGTAAAGGGCGAAGGGTTCTCACTTGAATATAAGATATAAGGAGCCTGTATGATTGTATTACAAAACGTAAACAAACAATACCCTAATGGAACCAATGCTCTCCATGACACAACACTTCATATTGAACCTGGAGAATTTGTTTATGTCATAGGACCCACTGGCTCAGGAAAATCAACTCTTATTAAATTATTAGACGCTGAAGAAATTCCTACCTCTGGGTTAGTCCAAGTCGACGATGTCAATGTGGGTAAATTAAGACGTCGAAAAATACCCTACTATCGTCGTAAAATAGGTGTTGTTTATCAAGATTATAAATTACTACCCAACAAGACAGTCTTTGAGAATGTCTCTTTTGCTTTAGAATCACTCTATATGAAACCACACCTCATAAGAAAAAGAGTCCGTGATGTTTTAGATCTAGTTGGTCTAAGTGACAAACCACACTCCTATCCTGATGAACTATCTGGTGGACAACAACAAAGAGTCGCCATCGCACGAGCCATTTCCAACTCACCCAAAGTCTTAATAGCTGATGAGCCCACAGGAAACTTAGACCCTGAACGCTCCAAAAATATCATGCAATTACTAGACCGTATCAATAAAGAACAAAAGACAACAATCGTCATGGTTACCCACGCTGAAGGCATTGTGAATACCATGAAAAAACGCACCATCGTATTATCCGATGGACACGTTGTCGCCGATTTAAGCTTAGGAGGTTACATCAATGAATCGACTATGGCGCCCGATTAAAGAAGGATTCAAAGGAGTTTTTCGTCACTTTGGAATGTCACTCTCGGCCATCTCAGCCGTGATGGTCACCCTAGTTATCCTAGGAGTTTTTCTATTATTCTATGAAAATGTCAATAACATTACCACTCGTATCGAAGAATCCGTCCAAATCTATGTCACCATACAAAGAACGGCCGAAGATAATGTTGACTCACAAGTGAGTCAAATCAACAGTATCGATGGCGTCTCTCAAATTACCTTCATATCTAAAGAAGATGAAATAAAGAACTGGATTGCGGAATTAGGTCCAGAATATGAACCTTATCAAAACGACAATAACCCACTATTTGATGCTTATACTGTCACTATCGAAGAAGGCTCAGATATTGTAGCCATTGCCAATCAAATTAATAACTACTCTTGGTCTCGAGAAGTCAGTTACGGTGGAGCTGACACAGTCTCCATGATTAATTTATTGGATGGTACTCGCTATATAGGTTATGTATTCGTTGTCGCCTTAACTTTATTGGCTATCTTCTTAATCTCAAACTCAATAAAAATGTCCATTCACTCACGAGCCAACGAAATAGGAATCATGCGAATAGTAGGGGCAACTAACGGCTTCATTCGCTCACCCTTTATCGTTGAAGGCCTCTTAATAGGGCTCTTTGGTTCGATCATCCCAGTGTTAGTAGTTGTCTTTGGCTATCAAAGATTGTACAATTTACTTGGTGGACGAATCATCGTCGAAATGTTCCAAATGGTAGAGCCACAGCTGGTCACCCTCGATATCGCATTAATAATAGTTATTATCGCGATGATCGTAGGTATCGTAGGTAGCTTTATTTCCGTCAGTAGATATTTGAGGTGGAAACGATGAAACGATTTAGTAAAGTTTTAATTACAATGTTATCTCTTCTTTTATTATTTGTGGTGCCACAAATGGCTTTCGCGATCAGTGACGAAGAATTTGCGGCAGACGAACAATATTATAAAGACCTTTGTTTTGGCACGATCAGTAGTGTCAACCAAGATACTTGTCAAAGTTTTTCAAAGTATTTAGATAACAAAGTTAAGAGTCAACAAAGCAGTGTTAAAGATTTAGAACTTGAGATTGATGATATTCAAGCTAACATCACTGAGTATGTTGGACAAATTCAAGCCATGGAAACAGAAATAGAAGCCATGGAAGCAGAAATTGTCACTAACGAAAAAGAAGTTGAAAGAATGGAAGCCAACATCCAAGAACTCAACCTACTCATCGAAGAAAGACAAGCAGAAATCGATGCACTAGATGAAAGTATCAAGGAAAGAATGGCCTCTATGCAGCCATCACTCTATATTAATAGTGACATTTCCTTTCTCTTTGGAGCAAAAGACTTCTCAGATTTCTTAAGAAGATCATCTGTCATGAATCTGGTCACCAACTTTGATCAAGAACAAATTGGTGTGGTCACCGCCATGAGAGAACAATTAAAAAGCGAACAAGACGAAGTCGCACGACAACAACAACTCCTTGAAGAAACCATCGTTAATACGATGATCCAAAAAGATCTCGTCGAGGTTGCCAAGAGTAACGTTGAAATTATTGTCGTCGAATATAAAAAACAAGAAGCAGAACTCTTAGAAAAACAAATGGCCGCTCAAGGTGCCATGCAATTATCACAATCAGAAAGAAACAATGTCTCTAAAGGTCTTAAAGACCTAGCAGCACGTCTAGAAGAAGAACGTAAGAAAGCCGAACAAAGCGGTGGTGACACATCCAATGTCGGTACCGGTGACGGATGGATATTCCCTGTCAATGGTCGCTTCTATATTTCCGCAGGCTCTTGGTATTATCCTGCTAGCTTTGGTGGAGGAATCCACTACGGAGTCGATATGGCCGCATCAATGGGCACACCCATTGTCTCCACAGGACCAGGAATTGTCATTAAGTCCTATCAAGGCTGTCCATCTGTAGGTTATTTAGGTAGTACCTGTGGTCTCAATAATAACTGGGGTGGAAACCAAGTCATTACCGTCGTTCAAATGCCAGATGGTTTATACGCCCTAACATATGCGCACTTAACCAGTGTCGCAGTATCCGATGGACAAATCATCTCTAAAGGGTCCACATTAGGTTATATGGGTTCCTCAGGAAACTCCACAGGATCTCATTTACACCATGAAGTCATGTACCTAGGAAATTATGATCTCACTGAATATTTAAACAATGTATGGAGCGGTAGTATTCATTTCACACCCAACGGCGCATGGATGACCATGTCATGGCGTTGTGAAGTCAAAGGCGCACCATGTCGTGTCAATCCTCAACATCACTACGGTGTTGCTGTAGGAGCATCATATTAAACTCAAATCCACTAGCTAGCTAGTGGATTTTTTGTCTCTAAAAACCATAATGTTAAAAATTATAGCAAAATGCAACGAATCATTGCGGGTCATTTTACACATTCTATAGTATGATTAAGGTACAGATACAGCGGGAAGGAGGATAATATTGTGGAAAGATACAAGTTTCTTTGGAATATAATTAAAAGCTCGAAGAAAGATGAACTAACATACTTTGATAATGGTATGAAACATGAAATAACAAAAAGTTCAGAATTATGGAAATCTTTGTATTTCTTAGTAGGCATCTTTCTAAGATTTTACTTACCCTTCAATATTGGGGTGTTAATATTGACTAGTCTTATTTATAGAGAGTATGTTCTACCAACTATTGTTGTGACATTGTTAGTCATTGCCTTTTGTATTGTTACTTTACCGCTGGCGTTTATACCTAAAGATTTCAGAAGTGTTTTGTCATCCAACTAATCTTTCGTTCATCTTTAAGCTCGAAAGTTTGTGATTGCTAAATTATTTTCCTTAACTGTACACATAAAAGAAACACAAGAAAAACTTGATGAAGATATTAGCAAATTTTCAAATTCATCTGTGAGTCGACAAAAGATAAGCGCCCATTAAGACTGACAGAAGCAATACGATACTCTACAGTTTGTTACGATGTTGTATGTTTCTAAAAAGGTAAGGTGCAGTTATTATTAAAGAGATAGCACCAGCCACTGATGTAATCACTAAACCTAAAGCGATCATTAATAATTTGGAATTTCGTCTGTCAAGAATCATATGGTCTGCAACTTCCTGATTCTGCTCTTCAGTGAAATAAGTAATGTCTTTTCCATATAGTTTTGCTATTTGGTTGAGAATATTAAAATCAGGATTACTATGTCCAGCTTCCCATTTCGAAATAGTCTGTCTTGACGTATTAATCTTTTGTGCCAGATCTTCTTGTGAATCTTTGTTTAAAACTCTTAAATCATAGATTTTCTTGCCTAAATTGTTGTTCATGCTTTCCTCTACCTCCCTATAAACCTATTATGTTAAAAAAAAAAATTGCAAATAATTGTTACGATACATTTGTTGGCATTCTATAGTATAATTGGAGTATAAGCATGGTGGGAAGAATGTGTCTCAGGTTTGTGATACCGTATTATTCAATGGAATTAAATTATAGAAAAAGGAGTGATTTTATGGTTAAGTTTAACGTACCCAAAACATACGTATTTTCATTTGTGTGTGCTGTATTATTCTCTACAGGTTATATGTTGTTGTACATTAATGGCGTTTTTGGCGAACCATTAGTTGGAATGGAGCTATTATCTGGTTTTTTAGCATCTTTGTTTCATCCACTAAACTTAGTAACTACAGGAATAATTCTTTTTGTAGGTTATAGACACTTTAGGGAAAGATATATTGTTCAATACCATAATATGAGAAATTTTGTCATCTACTACTTACTATTTATAGGTGTTTTAACAGTAGTTTTAATCGGTTTTTATATGGTTGAAAAGACATTCCTTGATTTTCTCGCAGTTTTCTATGTCTTTTTTATCGGTCTTGGTATTGGGTTGTATTTTGGAATGAAAATATTTGAGATTAAAGATGATGTCAAAAATCCAGTAAACACACCTAATTAACTTTAATGAGAGATAATGTATTAATCAATAAATGGGGTAACAAGAAGTGTATAGTTACCCTTTTTATATTTGTTATAGTTTCAACGGTCATCACGAGTTGAAAGAGGACGATTTTGCTATTGTGCGCTATTATCAGTAAATGGTGTATAATAAAGAAGTCAATCAAAATGACGAAGGTGAACAGAACTATGGAAGAAAAAGAAAAAGTAACAATTAAATTAGAACGTCACTTATGGCCTGACGAAGAAAAAGAGAAAAAGAAAAAGAATCGTTTTAAATCTTTCTTTATTATCGGAGTTCTTTTAAGTTTTGTTATCGGGATAGTCTTTAATCAAGCCTATCTTAATAACCAACCTATTTTAGTACCACCAAGTGATGGTAATCAATCAGGAAATGTTCAACAAACAACTCAGGATTTAAGAAAATTTCAAGCAATTTATGATATACTCGCCACCAAATGGTATTTTGGAAAAGATTTAGAAAATGTCTCAGGTGACTTAGTCGAAAATGCCATCAACGGAATGATCGACCTCAACGGTGATATTCACACTGAATATTTGTCCAAAGAGGATTATGCTTCCTTTGAACAAAGTCTCAACGCTAACTTTGTCGGCATCGGTGTCCAATACTACAATATCGATGGCTACAATATAGTCGACCGTGTCCTACCCAACTCACCCGCTCAAAGAGCAGGCGTCATGGCAGGAGATATTTTCTATTCGGTCAACGGACAAAGTGTCATCGGAACCGATCAAGATACTTTATCAGATATGGTCCGTGGCGAAAATGATACTGTCGTTGAAATAGGCTTCAAACGAGGAGAAGCCATTATCAGCTTAAACATCACAAGAGGTCCCGTATCAGCATCTGCTTATGGCACAATTATTGATGTCGTAGGGTTTGATTATAATGTTGGTTACTTAGAAATTAGCTCGTTCTCTCTCCAAACTGGAGACGAAGTTGAATATTACTTAGAAGAAATGGCTAAAGACAATGTAACCAAACTGATCATTGACGTACGTGACAATGGTGGTGGCTATCTATCAACATTAAATCAAATCGCCAGTTACTTTTTAGACAAAGAATCAATCGTCATCAGAGAAGAATTTAGAGACGAAAGAGTTGTCGATACATATTCTAGTGGGCAAGTCTTCGAAAATATTGAAGAGATTGTCATCTTAGTCAATCAATACTCAGCCTCAGCCTCTGAAGTTTTAACCGCAGCACTTAAAGAAAATATAGACATTGAAGTTGTCGGTGTCACTACTTACGGAAAAGGAACAGTCCAAGTTACCTATCCCTTTGAAGATGGCTCCGCACTTAAATACACCACTGCCCAATGGCTCACCCCCTTAGGCAATCAAATCCATGGGGTCGGCATCGATCCTACCATAGAAATCAGACTACACGACGTATTCTATCAAGATATACCAACCTTTGAAGACGATAAACCAAGTGTCAGAGTCAACGAAGTACACGAAGGTGTTTCCTATGTCCAACAGGCTTTAGATTTCTTAGGATATAACATAGAACGATTTGATGGCTATTATGATGAAATTACTTATAATGCCCTCATTGAATATCAACAAGACTTACAAATGAGAAAAGATGGCATCATCAACGCCTCATTAGTCTCTAGTCTCTCATCATCAATCATCCGTGAATGGAACTTAAATAAAGACCTTCACGATGTTCAATATCAAATGGCACTCGAAATTATTTCCAACTAGTAAGGAGGGATTTTGCTTGGCCAAAGCATTTTCGTTAGTCTCAGACTTTAATCCCAAAGGAGACCAACCCAAAGCCATAGACAGTCTCGTTAAAGGACTACAACAAGATAAAAAACATCAAGTACTCTTAGGTGCCACAGGAACCGGTAAAACATTTACCATCTCTCATGTCATCCAAGAGGTCAATAAACCAACCTTAGTATTAGCACACAATAAAACATTAGCCGGACAACTCTACTCGGAATTTAAGTCTTTTTTTCCAAATAACCGAGTCGAGTATTTTGTGTCCAATTTCGATTACTATCAACCCGAAGCCTACGTGCCCAGAACCGATACATATATTGAAAAGACATCCATGATCAACGAAGAACTCGACATGTTACGACTCAGTGCCCTCAACTCAATACTCGAAAGAAGAGACACTATCGTGGTCGCCTCAGTCGCCTGTATCTTCGCCAGTTCTGATCCAGCACTCTATCGACACATGTTATACACGGTCCGAGTCGGAGACACAATAGACAGAAATGACTTATTACGAGAACTCGTCAATCGTCAATATTCAAGAAACGATATCGACCTCAGTCGCGGTAAATTTAGAGTCACCGGTGATATCATCGAACTCATCTTAGGTTATCGTGACGATTTCATTGTCCGCATCGAAATGTTCGGCGATGAAGTCGAAAGAATCGTCGAAGTCGATGCCTTAACAGGTGGTGTAAAACAAGGCTATCAAGTCTACAATATCTTTCCAGCCAACGAATATGCTCGAAAGAAAGAAGATATCTTAGTCGCCTGCAACAAAATAGAACAAGAATTAGAAGAAAGACTACTTGTCCTCAAAGAAGAAGGCAAGCTCTTAGAAGCTCAACGTTTAGAACAAAGAACGCGCTACGATTTAGAAGCACTACGTGAAACTGGTATCTGTAGTGGTATCGAAAACTACTCACAACACATTGATGGTCGAAGCGATAATCAAAGACCCTTTAATCTCTTTGATTATTTTCCAGACGACTTTTTATTTGTCGTCGATGAATCCCATGCCTCATTACCACAAGTACGCGGTATGTACAACGGTGATCGATCCCGAAAAGAAACCCTAGTCAACTATGGTTTTCGCTTACCCAGTGCCCTCAATAATCGACCCATGACCTTCGATGAATTCATGGGACAAGTCAATCAAGCCATTTATGTCTCAGCCACACCAGGGGATTATGAAGTCGATTTAGCAAACCAACAAGTGGTCCAACAAATCATACGACCCACCGGACTACTCGACCCCATTATCGAAGTCAGACCCACCCGTGGTCAAATCGATGATTTATTAGATGAAATCAAAGAACGCATCAAAAAAGATGAACGAGTCTTAATCACCGCCCTAACCGTACGAATGGCAGAAGACTTAACCAACTATTTTCTAAAGTTGAATTTAAAAGTCGGTTATCTTCACCATGAAACAAAGACTTTGGAAAGAATCGAAATCTTACGTGACTTAAGAAAAGGAAATATCGATGTCTTAGTCGGAATCAATCTCTTAAGAGAAGGTCTAGACTTACCAGAAGTGTCATTAATCGCGATATTAGATGCCGATAAAGAAGGTTTCCTAAGAAGTAAACGCTCCTTAGTCCAAATTATTGGTCGAGCTGCCCGTAACTCAGAAGGTAAAGTCATCATGTACGCCGATAGAATCACTGAATCCATGGACTACGCACTAAGTGAAACTAATCGCCGTCGTCAGATTCAAATAGATTATAATGAACAACACAATATTGTCCCTCAAACAATCAGAAAAGAAATTAGGGAAGCTATTCGTAGTGTTGAAACCAAAGAAATGTCACTCAAGATGTTAACTAAAAAAGGTAAACCTACCAAACAACAACGCCAACAAGTCTTGGATGATTTAGAAAAAGAAATGAAAGAAGCAGCCCGTGTGCTCGACTTTGAAAGAGCAGCGGAACTTCGTGATATACTATTAGAGTTAAAAACAGAAATGAAGTGAAAAGAACGTGGAAAAAGATAAAATCATCATCAAGGGAGCACGCGTCAATAACTTAAAAAACATTGACCTACAAATCCCTCGCAATAAACTCGTCATAATAACCGGACTATCAGGATCTGGTAAAACATCACTAGCCTTCGATACGATCTACGCTGAAGGACAACGTCGCTATGTCGAATCTCTCAGTGCCTATGCCCGACAGTTTTTAGGCAATGCCGAAAAACCAGATGTCGATGTCATCGAAGGACTCAGTCCCGCCATCGCAATCGATCAAAAGACAACCAACAACAACCCAAGATCAACTGTAGGCACCGTCACAGAAATCTATGACTACTTACGTCTTCTTTACGCACGGGCAGGAAGCGCTTTTTGTCCACACCATCATATTGAAATTAAGAGTCAAACCATACCTCAAATAGTCGAAGCCATTAAGCACTTTGAAACCGGCAGTAAAATGATGATCATAGCCCCTGTCATCCATGATAAAAAGGGAAGTCACAAAGAGACTTTAGAATCCCTTAAGAAAAATGGCTATGTACGTATCAGAGTCAACGGACACATAACACTCATCGAAGAATTAGAAGATTTAGATAAAAACAAACGACACACGATCGAAGCGGTCATTGACCGTATTATTTTAAAAGAAGGCATAGATACACGACTACATGACAGTCTAGAAACCGCCATCAAATTAGGAAAAGGTAACGTCGATGTTTTAGTCAATGATGATTTACATCATTTTTCAACCAACCACTCCTGTCCAATTTGTGGTTTTAGTATCGACCATTTAGAACCACGCCTCTTTTCATTTAACGCCTCCTTAGGTGCTTGTGAACAATGTAAAGGACTAGGCGTCACACAACACGTTGATGAAGACTTATTAATGCCAGACAAAGAGTTATCAATTAATGAAGGTGGCATTAAGTACTTTAAAAATACCGTCAACACTGAAAATTTGGAATGGCAAGAATTTAACGAACTCCTCAAACACTATAAGATTGACAAAGATAAACCCCTCAAACAAATGACCAAAAAAGAAATGAGAATCATTTTATGGGGTGGAAATGATTTAATCTCATACTCCATTACCTCACGAGGTGGCTCTACTTATCAAAGAAAAGAACAGATCGAAGGTATCGGTTCTCTTATTCAACGACGCTTCCCTGAAACATCATCTGAGTTTTATCGTGAATGGGTCTCAGGCTTCATGAGTGAACAAATCTGTGATAAGTGTCACGGTCATCGTCTCAATGAAAAAGCCCTCAGTGTTAAAATAGGCGATAAGAATATCTATGAAATGACCAGTCTCAGTGTCTCAAATGCCATCGATTATTTAGACAATATCAAGTTAGACCCTACGAAACAAGAAATATCACGACTCGTTGTCAAAGAAATTTTAGACAGATATCATTTTCTAAAGAATGTCGGACTCAATTACTTAACACTCTCACGAAATGCCGGAAGTCTCAGTGGAGGAGAAGCTCAAAGAATCCGCTTAGCCACACAAATTGGTTCACAACTCACAGGTGTTCTATACGTTTTAGATGAACCATCAATTGGACTACACCAAAGAGACAACGCCATGTTAATTAATACCTTAAAAGACATGAGAGACTTAGGTAACTCTTTAATAGTCGTCGAACACGATGAAGAAACCATGTTAGCCAGTGACTATCTTATCGATATCGGACCAGGTGCCGGTGAAGATGGTGGCTATGTGGTCGCCGCAGGAACACCACAAGAAGTGATGCAAGTAGAAGAAAGTATCACAGGACGCTATCTATCTAAAAAAGAAAAAATTGAAGTCCCTAAAGAAAGAAGAAAAGGCAATGGTAAAAAGATGAAAGTGGTCGGAGCGACCCAAAACAATCTTAAAAACATTGACGTTCAAATTCCCTTAGGAACATTAAGTGTCGTCACCGGAGTCTCAGGATCAGGTAAATCTAGTCTAGTCAATGAGGTCATCGGAAAATCCTTAGCGAAACATTTAAATCGCGTCAATGTTCGACCAGGAAGTGTCAAACGAATTAATGGCTTAAACAATTTAGATAAATTAGTCGTCATCAATCAAAGTCCCATCGGTAGAACACCACGCTCTAATCCCGCTACTTATACGGGAGTCTTTGATCAGATCAGAGATTTATTCGCGAGTACAATCGAGGCGAAAACATTCGGATTCACGAAATCTCGCTTTAGTTTTAACGTCAAAGGTGGACGCTGTGAAGCCTGTCAAGGTGATGGTGTTAAGAAGATTGCGATGCATTTTTTACCCGATGTCTATGTCAAATGTAGTGAATGTGAAGGCAAACGTTACAACAGTCAAACCTTATTAGTAACCTATAAAAATAAGACAATTTATGATGTCTTAGAAATGCCAGCCTCAGAAGCTGTAGAATTCTTTAAGGCTATTCCCAGTATCCATAAGAAATTACAAACGTTAGTCGACGTCGGTTTAGGCTATATAAAATTAGGTCAATCTTCAACAACTCTATCAGGTGGAGAAGCTCAACGCGTGAAATTAGCCAGTGAACTACAAAAGGTAGCCACCGGTAAGACATTGTTCATTCTAGATGAGCCAACGACCGGACTTCATTCCTATGATGTCGCCAAACTTATTACTGTTCTTCAAAGAATTGTCGATAATGGCGATACAGTTATGGTAATTGAACACAATTTAGATATAATAAAGTCAGCTGATATGATTATAGATTTAGGACCAGAAGGTGGAGACGGGGGAGGAACCCTTGTCGCAATAGGAACACCAGAAGAGGTAGCCCAAAGTAAAGATTCATATACAGGGTATTACCTTAAAGCAGTCCTAGAATAGGAGGCTATTATGAGTATCAATATTATTGATGAAGTACGAAGTGAATTAAGGGATTTTAAAAACCAATTTGATTTTGAACAGATTTCAGGTGATGACAACTCACTCAACCGTTGGATAATCGTCCCTGATATCAATCGACCAGGTTTAGAGCTGGCCGGTTTTTATGACCACACAGAACCTAAAAGGGTCGTTATTTTAGGGGTCAAAGAAATTGCCTATATTGAAACCATGGAAGAAAGTGTTCAATATGAACGTTTCGAAATGATTACCGACGGATGGACACCAGCCATTATTGTGTCGTCGGATCTTCAATGTCCCGATATCTTATTAGAAGTAGCACGTCAAAAGAACTTTCCAATCTTTTTATCATCAAAACCAACCTCTCAATTAATGATCGATTGTATTTCTTATTTAGAAGAACAACTATCACCAATTGAAAATGTTCACGGGGTTTTAATTAATGTCTTTGGGACAGGGGTCTTAATAACAGGTGACTCAGGGATGGGTAAATCAGAGATTGCCTTAGAACTCATACGAAAAGGGCATGTCTTAATTTCTGATGATCGCGTCGATGTCAAAAGAGCTCACAATAACCTTATCGGTTTCGCACCTGAATTATTATCAGGGATGTTAGAAATACGTGGTATCGGTATTATGAATGTCTCCCGCATGTTTGGGGCAGCGGCAGTCATGGAGTCCTCTAATATTGATTTCGTAATTTATTTAGAACAATGGGACCACAAGTCTGAATACGTTCGTGCCGGTATTGAAGATAGTATGGACTATGAACTCTTAGGTTTAAGTGTTCCACAACTCATCTTCCCTGTAAAAGAAGGTCGTAACTTAGCGATGTTAGTCGAATCAGCAGTTATTGACTATACGCTAAAGAAAAGAGGCTTTGATTCCTCTAAAGAATTTGATAAGAAAGTGTATGAGTTTATACAGAAACAGAATCAACTTAAAGAATGACAAGCTTGTCACATTCTCACACAATATCACAAAATCACACGATAATTCTGAGGATTTCTATCTGTATACTATAGACATAAGCTACAGATAGCTTATCTGCACAAAAATAATTCTCCCCTAAATTATTTGATAATATCAAGTGCAGCTCTCTCTTTCCCCTTATATATATGAAGGAACACAGCGAATGCTGTGTTCTTTTTGTGAGTTCTCGCTAAGCTATGGTAAAATAGATTAGATTATGAAACGAGGTATTTTATGCAATTCTTTCCAGACACCAGAACCTTTGTTCAAATAGGAAGTATATCCATCGCTTGGTATGCGGTGTTGATTCTTTTAGGGGCATTATTAACTTATTTTTTAACGTATCGAAATTTTAAACAACGTGGTTACAATTTAGATTTAGTCGATGACTTATTTTACGGTGGACTATTCTCAGGGGTCTTAGGAGCCCGTTTATGGTATGTACTCTTCTATGATTTATCCAGTTATCTAAGTGATCCTATCCGTATCTTAGATTTTCGTGAAGGCGGTCTAGCCATCCACGGTGGTCTAATTGCCGGAGTATTGTTCGCTCTGATATATCTTAAACGTAAAGGTTATACGTTCATGAGAATTGCGGATGAAACAGTCTACAATATCTTAATTGCTCAAGCAGTAGGACGTTGGGGTAACTTCATGAACCAAGAAGCCTACGGTGGTGTAGTCGACGCTTCATTCTATGAAGGGTGGCCAACATTTATCGCCAACAACATGTTTATTAATGGTGAATATCGCCAACCAACTTTTTTATTCGAATCATCTCTAAACATTTTAGGGTGGTTTGTAATCCATTTCTTCTTAAGAAACTCTAAAAACAGAAAAGAAGGCGACTTAGTTTGGGCTTATCTAATGTGGTATGGTGTCGTACGCTTCTTTATCGAGGGCTTACGCACTGACTCCCTATACATAGGTGAACTCAGGATCGCTCAAGTGATCTCTATATTAATGATAGTGGTCGGACTAGCAGGCTTTTTAGGACTCTTTAGAAAACTATTTAAGGCCAAGAAGCCAACTATTATCCTCGACTTTGATGGAACAATTGCGGACACAGTCCCCATCATTATAAAAGTGTTCACTGAAATCTTTGAAGATTACAATTTAAATCTAACTCACGATGAGCTTGTCTCATGTGTCGGACCCACTTTAGAAGAGACTTTCAATAAGTATTTACCAAATGAAGATGTTAGTGCTTTGGTAGATCGTTATCGAAAACGTAATAAAGAACTTCATGAGTCCATGATACAACCAATGCCAAATGCTAAGGAAGTCTTAACTGAACTTAAAAACCAAGGTTATACATTAGCGATCGCCTCAAATAAGAAAACAGACATGATTCACTATGGTTTAGATATCATAGGGATGGAAGATCTATTTACTATCGTAGTAGGAAGTGATCAAGTATTAGTCAGTAAACCTGATAAAGAAATGTTTGAATTAATTACCAATCAATTAAAAGTGAAAAAAGATAATATCGTTTATATTGGCGATACACCGATTGATATTTTGGCAGGTAAAAACTTTAATGCCTATACTATCGGCTATCATCCAGATATTGAATATCATGAACCCTTAGAACAAGAAATGCCCAACGCAATGATGACAAATTGGAGCGAACTACCAGCTATTTTACAACAGGAGCGACTATGGATATACAATACGAAGTCTTAATTATTGGTAGTGGTCCCGGTGGCATGACTGCCGCGATCTATGCCTCAAGAGCCGGTCTCAATACCGCGATCTTAGAAAGCTCTGCCCCAGGTGGTAAATTAGTTAAAACTCATCTCGTAGAAAACTATCCTAGCTATGACTCTATTACAGGTGTCGATTTAGCCATGAAGATGCATACGCATTCTTTGGCCTTCGGAGCGAACTATCTCTATGGAGATGTAGTTAAAGTGGATAAGATTGAAGGTGGCTTCATTGTCCATAGTGCCACAGGTGAAACATTTACTTCAAAGGTAGTTATCAGTGCCACAGGGACTGTTGAGCGTCAATTAGGTCTCACTAATGAAGATAAATTATTAGGTAAAGGAGTTTCCTACTGTGCTGTATGTGATGGTGCTTTTTATCGTGATGAACATGTGGTCGTCATCGGTGGTGGAAATTCAGCGTTAGAAGAATCTATTTATTTAACTCAATTTGCCAAAAAGGTCACTATTGTGATGCGCCGTGATGTCTTTAGAGCTGATAAAGCAGCTCAAGATAATGTGAAAAGAAATCCAAAGATAGAAATTCTTCAACACTATATACCCAAACAATTTCTTTTAGATGAATTAGGTAAAGTCTCAGGAATTAAGATTCAACATACCAATACAAATGAAACTATCGATTTAGAAGCAAAAGCAGTCTTCCCTTATATTGGGGCAGATCCGGCCTCTTCTTACTTAAGTCATTTAGGTATAACAGATGAAGAAGGCTTTGTGTTAGTGAATCAAGAAATGGAAACAGGTATCCCTGGTTTATATGCGATAGGAGATATGAACTCTAAGACGTTACGTCAAATCGTAACCGCAACAGGTGATGGATCGATTGCGGCCCAGAATGCCTTTAAGTTTTTACATTCATAGTGATATAATAAAGTGAGGTGGTAAAGTTGGCACAAAATAAACGAGATATCATTTTAGTGACCGGGATGTCAGGAGCAGGTAAAACGACCGCAATGTCCATTTTTGAGGATATGGGGTATTTAATTATCGATAATCTACCTTCTGAACTCTTAGTCGAATTTAATAATCATTGGAATAAGGAAGAAAAATCCTCCTATCAAAAAGTTGTCATTGGGGTTAGACTTTTTGAGATGCCCTCATTTATTCATAATGAGAAACTAAAAGGTATTAATCCGCGAATTGTCTTTTTAAACTGTTCAGATGATGAATTAAGACGTCGCTATAAATACAATCGTCGTACTCATCCTCTCATTATTACCAATCAAGCTAATACTATCGATAGTGCGATTGAGACAGAGCGTGAAATTTTTAATGAATATGAAAATTTCGCTCAAGTTACCATCGATACAACATTTACCACAAAGAGTGACTTAATCGATATCTTTGAAGAACGACTTGATTTCAAGTTTTATCTAAGTACTCAAATTGTCTTTCAATCCTTTGGTTTTCGTTATGGAATACCCTTGGATGCCGACTATGTTTTCGATGTCCGTTTCCTAGACAATCCTTATTATGATAAAGCATTACGTGTGTTGACAGGAAAAGATGAGGATGTTAAAAAAGCAGTCTTAGATGATATTAAAACCAAGCCATTTCTACATGAACTGATAGCTTTATTAGATGTCGTTTTACACGAAAGTTTAGCAATGGATCGTGGGATTATTAATATTGCGATAGGGTGTACAGGAGGACAACATCGTTCAGTTGTCATAGCGGACTATCTAGCTCATTATTATTCACAACCACAACAAACCTTAGTCTCTGAACATCATCCAGAACATAAACCAAATCTAGTGGCTTATCATCGAGATATTGAGAAAAATCAACGTGATGTTGTCGATCGTCAAAGACGTAGAATAGAGAAAATCCGTGATTAAAGTTGTCGTCATTGGGGGAGGAACAGGTTCATCTACCATGTTACGAGGACTTAAGGAATTAGAAAATCTTCATTTAACATCTATTGTGACTGTGGCCGATAGTGGCGGAAGTACAGGACGATTACGTGATCGTTACCATTTACCAGCGATGGGTGACATTCGTAACGTGATGGGTGCACTGGCTCAATCAGAATCATTGTTGACATCACTGATGGATTATCGCTTTGAAGATGTTAAGAGAGTGGGCAGCGATCGAGATATTGGTGGTCATAATTTAGGTAATTTAATACTGACGGCATTGATTCAAAAGTTTGGTAATATGAACACAGCCATTGGTGAAATATCCAAGGTATTAAATGTAAAAGGTGATATTATTCCTTCGACCACTCAGACCATTCAACTGTATGCCCGAATGATTGATGGTACGATTGTGATGGGTGAAGATAATATACCTAAGGGTACTAATCAAATTGAGAAAGTATTTTATACAGAACATGTGGAAGCGACACCAAAAGCCATAAAGGCAATTAATGAAGCGGACATTGTGATTCTAGGCATAGGATCTCTCTACACGAGTATCTTACCGAACATTATTATTGATGGTATTAAAAAGGCAATTAAAGAAAGTCCTGCCAAGGTCATTTATTATTGTAATGTAATGACTCAGCGGGGTGAGACAGATTTCTATAGTATTGAAGATCATGTTCGTTCTATAGAGAAACATGGTCAGTTTGAATTAGATGGTGTCGTTATCGCCAGCGATACTATTCCTACAAGTTTACAAGAAATTTATAAAAGAGAAGATAGTAGTCCTGTAAAGACAGATGGTTCGCCCCATAAATATCTTGTCTATCGTTACCCTCTTTTAACCTTCCAAAATCAACAAGTACGTCATGATCCTTTGTTGGTTGCCAAAAGTTTTGTGCATCTTCTTAAAGCACTCGAGATAACAGGTGATTAAATGTCATTTTCATTAGATGTTAAAAAAGAAATTGCGAGCTATCAATTAGAACCTAATTTAGCTAAAGCTCAATTAGCAGCTATGATTCAAGCAAGTCTAAAAGAACAACCTAAGTTGGAACCTTCTTTTAAGGTGAGCTTTTCACAGATCTTTTTAGCTAAACGCTATGTTCAGTTAATAAAACAGCTCTATGGCGTTGATTGTGAGATTGACTATGATGGTAAACAAAACTTTACGAAGACATCACTGACAACGATTACTATTGCCTCTAAGATTAAAATGATTTTAGAGGATGTAGGACTTTATCGTGATGGACAGTATCAAAACAAAATAATGTTGTCACGGATCATGAGTGAGGAAGAAAAAAGAGCCTATGTCAGTGGCTGGTTTATGATTAAAGGATCGCTTAATGATCCTTCGACTTCTAATTATCATTTAGAATTTCGTTTTCGAGATAAAGAAATGGCAGAGTTTATTCAAGGATTAATGAAACCATTCTCAATCCATTTAAAACTTACCAAGCGACGTCATGAGATTGTGGGTTATCTCAAAGCCTCTGATCAAATATCGGATGTCTTAAGGTTAGTAGGGGCTCATCAAGGATTATTAGTGTTTGAGGATGTGAGAATCCATCGTGATTTCCATAACTCCCTAACACGTTTAGATAATTGTGAGGTGTCCAATGAGATGAAGAGTATGGAAGCTGGGAATAAACAAGTTGGTTATATTAACAAATTGATTGCTAACAGACGCTTAGATCATATGGAAAATAGATTACAAGAAGTGGCACATTTGCGCTTAAAGTATCCAGAGCATTCTTTGCGTGAATTGGCAGAAGAGTATCTATTAGAATATGGACAATCCATTAGTAAGTCGGGGATTAAACATCGTCTAGATAAATTAGAGGATGCGGCGAATCGAATTAAAGAGTAGGAGATTATTATGTATCTTTTCTTAGTGTTATTATTTTTATTTATCTTATTATCATTCTTTTTTCGAGTGGTGTTTCAATTATTACCTTATATTATCTTAGGGATTTTAATTCTGTGGATAATTAATAGAATTAAAGAATGGTGGGATACAAGAAATGGGTCAACGACGCATCATCAAAGTAGTTCACCAAGAAATCAAAATCCAAATATTATTGATGTGGAATATGAAGAGCGTGAGGTAGATTAAAGATGATGAAGGTCACCAGAGCGAGTGATGTTCATAAGGATATCATTAGACAACACTGGCATCAAATATTTACTAAAGAACAAGTTGGGGATATCGATTATTATTTTGATGAGCTTTATGATGCTCAAAATTGCATTGTATTAGTTGAAAATAATCAAGTCTTAGCGAGTTGTCAGATTCATCCTTACCAAATGATGTGTCATGATAAGATTATTGAAACTTCGCTTCTTCATGGTTTCTATACGATTGAAGAAAGACGTCATGAAGGTCTTATGAAACATCTAATTCATCGTGTATTAATGGAACGTGAATATCTAGAGCTATTAACTTTAGTTGCTGGTGATGTTGAAATGGATATGACTCCTTTTAATTTTGAGCCTGTCTTTTATCAACAGGTGTATACCATTCGTCGCTCAATGATACCGATTATGGACTCTACGGGGGTTCGTTTGAATATTGCTGATAGTGAATTATTAGAACTTTATCAATATTACACCAAGTATTTTAATGGTTATTTTATTAGAAATGAATCATACTATGAACAGATGAAACAAACGCTTCGTCACAATGATGGACGTTATGTGGGGGTCTATGATACTCAGGGCGATTTACGAGCTTCAATTCGTTTGAAAGTGAAGAATCAAGAGGCTCAAGTCGATGAACTGATTTATAAAGACACCGCATCTATCTTAAAATTACTTTCCTTTGTGTTATCACAATTTCAGACCATTGTACTCCATGTGAGTTTGGCGGAAGATATTCAAAAAATAGTACCAGAAGCGTTGGTTATTAAAGAGATTTCTTTGTACGCTCGCTTAAATCAACCGTCTTTGTTTGAAAGATTATACAAGGTAAAAGTGAAAACTTCAGACTCAGCGCTTAATGCGTTTCAAAGACCTTTATTTAATAGTGAAAAGTCATAGTAGTTAAAATTATCACAATTGACACTTAACTATTGAAGGGTTATAATATACTTGTCAAACGAGGAGGAAAAATTATGACAGTTAAAGTTGCAATTAATGGTTTTGGCCGTATTGGTCGTCTAGCATTTAGACAAATGTTCCGTCAAGAAGGTTATGATATCGTTGCGATTAATGACTTGACAAGCCCAGAGATGCTTGCTCATTTATTAAAATACGATACAACTCAAGGAACTTATGATTTAGCTCATACTGTAAAAGCAGGTGAGAATTCAATTACCGTAGATGGTGAAGAAATTTTAATTTATAGTGAGCCTGATGCGAAAAACATTCCATGGGGCAAACACGATGTTGATGTTGTCTTAGAATGTACAGGTTTCTATACTTCTAAAGCGAAGTCACAAGCACACTTAGATGCTGGTGCTAAGAAAGTTGTTATTTCAGCTCCTGCAGGAAATGACATTCCTACAATCGTTTATAACGTAAACCACGATATTTTGAAGGCTGATGACACAATTATCTGTGCAGCTTCATGTACAACAAATAGTTTGGCTCCATTAGCGAAAGGACTTCATGATTTAGCTGCTATCGAAAGTGGTATCATGACTACAGTTCACGCTTATACTGGTGACCAAATGACTTTAGATGGTCCACACCGTAAGGGTGATTTCAGAAGAGCACGTGCTGCTGCTGAAAACATTATCCCTAACACAACAGGTGCCGCAAAAGCTATCGGATTAGTTATCCCTGAACTTCAAGGTAAACTAACAGGTGCTGCACAACGTGTTCCTGTTCCTACAGGTTCCTTAACAATGCTTACTGCAGTTGTTAATGGTGAAGTTACTGTTGATAGCATTAATGCTAAGATGAAATCAGTTGCTGATGAATCATATGCTTATAACGAAGATCCTATCGTTTCAAGCGATATCGTTGGTTCAACTT
>JAAZEF010000065.1 GCA_012512455.1 Erysipelothrix sp. | reverse complement strand
TTCCATAATGGCTTGGTTTTGAGTATGTTCTTTACCTAAGGTCGCCATTTGTTTAGGATCACTATACACTTCTTCTTGAGTCATGAGTTCACTGATTTCTGCGTCGCGCTGTGCGATCGTTTCTAATTTCTTTAATAGTACTTCCATCTTTAGTCCTTCCTAGTGGGATAAGTTGGTTTGTTCTCTATGATATGACAATGACGACAACGAGCTTCATAACTTTCTGAGGCTCCTACTAAAATCGTAGGATCATTATAATTTGCCGGTTGTCCATTCACTAAACGTTGGGTTCTAGTCGCAGGGGCACCACAGACTGTACAGACTGCTGTCAACTTAGTAACAAATTCAGCTGTCGTCACTAATGTAGGCATGACACCAAAGGGTTCTCCTCTAAAATTAGTGTCCAATCCGGCACACATAATTCTTAGACCTTTCGCTGCTAGTTCATCTATGAGTAATACGATGTCTTCATCAAAGAATTGAATCTCATCTATCGCAACCACATCAATATTCTTATTTTGATCTAAATAGTCTTTGATACCTTGACTATCTTTAACATTGATACTTGATGTTGACGAACCACTATGAGAAGTGACTTGATTTTCACTATAGCGATTATCAATAGTCGGCTTAAAGACTGCGACATTCTTTTTAGCATATTCAAATACTTTAATACGACGAATAAGTTCTTCCGTTTTTCCCGCAAACATACATCCAGTAATAACTTCGACATAACCTGGACGATAATGATGATACATCATATTTTCACCTCTTCTACTTTATATATAATACCAAAAAAAATAAGGGACAATGCCCTTATTTTATACCATACTTTTTGTTGAATTTCTCAACACGTCCATCGACATTGGTAAAACGTTGTTTCCCTGTATAAAATGGGTGGCAATTTGAACAGGTATCTACACGAATTTCTTTTTCTGTAGAGCCTAATTCAAACTCGTTTCCACAGCTTGTACAAACTGCTTTCATCACCTGGTATTCTGGATGAATTCCTTTTTTCATTTTTTGTTTCTCCCTTCCGCTCTGAAGACTTTGCGTCATCAAAGTAAGTTAAATGCTTACAAATAATATCATAGACCTTGCTTATTAACAAGTCTTTTTTAACTAACTATCCTTAGGAACGCGATAAATGACAGCCCCTAAATCTCTTAACTTTTCATCAATACGATCATAACCACGATCAATATGATAAATATTGTCCACAGTTGTTGTACCTTTCGCAATGAGGCCTGCCACAATTAGTGCAGCACCACAACGTAAATCGGTCGCTGTCACTAAGTTACCACTCAATTCTGTTGGTCCATTGATGGTAGCTTGAGCTGTGGCTAATTGAATAGAGGCACCCATACGATGGAGTTCTTGAACATGTTTAAATCTCTCAGCATAAATAGTTTCTTTAACAAGTGATTGACCTTGTGCTTGAGTCAATAAAGTCGTTAAGGGTTGTTGTAAGTCAGTCGCAAATCCAGGATATGGTTGTGTTTGAATATCGACTGCTTCTAAACCATTGTGTTCTTTGACACGGATTGTATCGACGCCAACTTCCATCTTGACCCCCATTTCTTCCAACTTAGAAATTAAGGCCTCTAAGTGATGAGGGATAATGTTTTCAATTAAAACATCTTCTGCGATGGCGGCTGCCATAATTAAATAAGTTCCTGCCACAATTCTATCTGGAATAATTTCATGTTGGACACCATTAAGTGTTTCAACACCTTCAATAGTAATCACTGAGGTACCCGCTCCTCTAATTTGAGCGCCCATACGTGTTAACATGTTGGCCACGTCAATAATCTCTGGTTCTTTGGCCGCATTTTCAATGGTAGTTTTTCCTGTCGCATAGACTGCCGCAAGCATTATATTAATGGTTGCTCCAACAGAAGATACGTCAAGATAAATCTTGTTACCAATAAGTTGTTCAGCTTTTATAATATAGTTTCCATTTTCAAATTTAACAGTAGCGCCCAAAGCCTCAAAACCCTTTAAATGAAGGTCTATAGGACGTGGTCCTAAATAACAACCTCCTGGCATCATCATTTGGACTTCTTTATATTTACCTAATAGTGCTCCCATAAAATAATAAGATGCTCTTAGTTTATTGACCGCTTTGGATACTAAGGGCACATTCTTCATATTAATAGGATCTATAATAAGTGTATCATCTTGTTGAGTGACTTCACAATTAAGTTCTTCTAATAGTTCAATTAAAGAATCAACATCGTCAATATAAGGAACACCATAGATTGTGACCTTTTCTCTTGTTGATAAGACTGCCGCAGGGATTAATGCGACTGTAGTGTTCTTTGAGCCGCTGACTTTAATGGACCCATTTAATTTATGTTGACCTTCTATTTTTATGACTTCACTCATGAAATTCACTCCTTATGACTATTCTCTTAGCCCTCAAATCCTAACACAAATCACGCCTATTTTAAAGTAGGAGCCTACCATTAAAAAAGAGTCCAAATGAATGAACTCTTTAATCAATTATTTAAGCTTTGTTTGTTGAACCAAACATCTCAATCTTATCAGATACAACTTGTTTAGCTTCTTGTGTACCTTGTGCTAATAATTTACGTGGATCAAATCCTTTACCTTCTAAGTCTTTACCCGCTTCAATGTAAGCACGAGTTCCTTTTGCGAAAGCAAGTTGTAACTCAGTGTTCACGTTAATCTTAGCAACACCTAAGTCAATTGCGCGAACAATCTGCTCTTCAGGAATACCTGTACCACCATGTAAAACAAGTGGTAAGTTGTTGGAAGCTTTTTGAACTTCTCCTAAACGCTCAAAGTTAAGTCCTGTCCAGTTCTCTGGATAGACACCATGAATGTTACCAATACCTGCCGCAAGGAAGTCAATTCCAGTTTCAGCTAACATTCTGCACTCTTCTGGATCTGCTAATTCACCATCACCAATGATACCGTCTTCTTCTCCACCAATGGAACCAACTTCTGCTTCAACAGAGATTCCTTTGCTGTGAGCTAATTCAACGATTTCGCGAGTTTTAGCTAAGTTTTCTTCCAATGGAAGTGCTGAGCCATCATACATTACTGAAGTAAATCCTGCTTCAATTGCTTTTTTAGAACCTTCATAGCTACCGTGGTCTAAGTGTAATGCCACAGGAACTGTGATGTTTAAGTCCTTAACTAATGCTTCTACCATTTGTACTACGACGTTAAAGCCGCCCATGTATTTAATAGCTCCTTCTGAAACACCTAATAAGATAGGTGAGTTTTTCTCTTGAGCTACTTCAAGAGTTAACTTTGTCCACTCTAAGTTATTGATGTTAATTGCTGGAACACCATAATGTCCATCACGAGCTTTGTCTAGTATGCTTTTTGCTGATATTAATGCCATATTATTCCTCCTCATTAATTGTTACAACCATACTTTACACTATTTAACAAGACTTTTAAAGATGAAAGTCATCATGTAAGCGATTACTCTTTGATTATTCACATAACCTGTGTATAATTATGAGTGATCGGAGTGAAAATATGAGAAGAAGGACGTCTTTGTCATTTTTGAATAGTGTCGTTGTGGGCATCGTTGCCGGAACCTTAGTCATAGGTCTGCGGTTTGCCTTTTTTGCTCTGAACAGTTTTCGTCAAGAGATTGTTGTTAACCCATCAATTTTATATAAGATTCTATGGGTCGTCTTAGTGATCGGTATCGTATTTTTAATTACCTTTTTACTCAAACATCATCAAGCGAGTAAACAATCAGGTGAAGATCAAATACAAGCTCAATTATTAGGACTTTCCAAACCTAACTCGTTTAATGTGATTGTCTCAAAAATCATTGGAACCTTAGGAAGTGTCTTTGGCGGATTACCATTAGGTCATGGCGGACCTTCTATGCAAATAGGGGCACATGTGGGTAAGGTAATGACTCCTAAGAATAGAAAAGATACAGAGAAAACCATGATGTTAAGTGGTCAAGCCGCAGGTTTTGCTGGAGCATTTAGCACCCCTTTATCTGGACTTATTTTTAATATTGAACTTGTGAATCGTTCCTTTACCTTAGGTATGGCTTTACCTGCTTTAACAGCAAGTATCATTGCTGATTTATTAGCACGACATGTATTTAGTTTGCCTCCACTGTTCAATATTGTCTTAGATGATTTATTACCATTTGATAATTATCACTATATTATTATATTAGCAATTCTTGTGAGCTTATGTGGGGTCTTCTTTAATTTTATTGTTCAACAAAGTTCTCGTTTAAAAATCAATCGACAATACTATATTTGGTTCAGCTTTGGACTAGCAATACTATTATTCTTTGTGTTTCCACAAGCATTGGGACCTATCATTGATTTTGGTTCCAATAATATCGCCTTAATCATCTCGTTATTAATCCTTCGTTATGTCTTTACTTTAACAACTTATCAATCCAATGCGATGGGTGGACTCTTCTTACCATTGATGATGATTGGCGGTTTAATAGGACAACTCTTTGGTTCCTTATTAATTCATTTTGAATGGATGGATATGATTTATATTAACAATATGGTGGTCTTTGGAATGGCAGCCATGTTATCGGCAACACTTAAATCTCCATTGTTCGCAATTGTGTTTATTGCTGAAATTACTGGAGCTCCATTACTAGTATTACCACTAGCAATATCATCCTTAATTTCGACGATGATTGCTTCTAATATTGAGGTCTTGCCTCTCTATTCTTATCAATTGTCTCAAGTCGTTGGCATTCGACCCGAAGTTAATACAATGGATCGTGTGGTTACTCAGGTGTATTTATCACTAGATTCTGATTTACATCAAATGCGTATTATGGATATAAAATTACCTGCTGGCGTGCTAATCATTTCTATTTATCGTTATGGCAAAGAGATTAATGTCGATGGTAAGGTTCGATTACAGGCAGGAGATTTAGTGAGTCTTGTGAGTCGAGAAGACCAACAATACTTAATTACACAAATGTTTCATTAAAAAAAGTGATACTTAATCACTTTTTTATTTATCTTGGGCTTTTAAATGATCAACTCGCGCGACATAGTCTGCCATAGATCTTAAAATATGAGCCTGCATCGCTTCACGGGCGCCTTGGGCATCCCCTTTGTCGATAGCTTCTACTATTTTATAATGTTCTTCATTGGCCTTAAGTCGATGTTCTCTGCTTTCGGCAACTAGTAAATGTGGAATACGATTCCATAACTGGCGAACTAGATCTTCGTGTTTTTTTAGGTCCACTAATTTCCAAATCTGTTCATGGAAATTAGTATTATGGACACTAAAACTTTCCGCATCGTCATTATCATCAATAGCCTTTAACTCTGCTTTAAGAGCTGTGGTGTCTGGCTTTGATAATGCGAGTCTAAAGGCAATATTGCCTTCTAACATACTTCTTATTTCATAGTGTTCATACACATCATCGAGTGTAAATTCACTGACCACAAAACTTCGTGATTTATTTCGATGGATAAACCCGTCATTTTCCAAGATAAGAAATGCTTCTCGTACTGGAATTCTTGATACACCCAACATATCTGCGACTTCTGTTTGAATGAGTTCGGAGTTAGCTTTCATATCTCCATTAAGGATACTATCTTTGAGTTGGTTTGCTATTCGTTCACGAGTTGGGATAATTTGTATTTTTTTCATATAACCCCCGTAATTTTCTAATATATAGTATAACCTTTTTTGTAAAGAAATACAATGATATAACTTTCACAAACATATATAGGAAAAGAACCCCATTTAGGGGTTCAAGAGGGACATCAAGTTGCAATTGATGATTTTATGCTTTAGCAATACCTGTTTCGCGAGCGACACGTACAACTTCATCGGCAACGACTTTAGCAACATTGGGATTGAAAGCATCTGGAATAACATATTCCGCAGTTAATTCATCTTCTGAGACCAAGGAAGCTAAGCCGACAGCTGCTGCCATCTTCATTTCTTCAGTTATCTTAGTAGCGCGACAATCGAGTGCACCTCTGAAGATTCCTGGGAAAGCTAATATATTGTTCACTTGGTTAGGGGCATCAGAGCGTCCTGTACCTACTACTGCGGCACCTGCTTCTTTAGCAAGTTCATAAGTAATTTCAGGTTCAGGGTTAGCCATCGCAAACACGATTGGATCTTTTTTCATGCTCTTGACCATTTCATAAGAAACAAGACCTGCGGCTGAGACTCCTACAAAGACATCCGCTTCTTTCATTGCTTCTTCCATAGTCAAACGCTTATTTGAGTAATTGGTTAAGTCCATTAACTCTTTCTCTAAGAATCCATACTTATCTGCGTCTTCTTTGATGATGATGCCGTTGATATTAAATCCATAGATTTCTTTAACCTTTAATTGGTTAAGAATACGAATAATTGAGTTTCCAGCTGCTCCTGTACCACTGACAACAACTGTGACGTCTTCAGGTTTCTTATTCACTAATTTTAGTGAGTTAATAAGACCTGCGGCAACAACGATTGCTGTTCCGTGTTGGTCATCATGGAATACTGGAATATCTAATTCTTCAATTAGACGACGTTCGATTTCGACACACTGAGGGGCTGCGATATCTTCTAAGTTAATTCCTCCAAATGTTGGAGCAATTGCTTTTACTGTCGCAATGATTGCCTCTGTATCTTGAGTATCGAGAATAATTGGGACGGCATCAACTTGTCCAAATTGTTTGAATAAACAAGCTTTACCTTCCATAACTGGCATACTGGCTCTTGCGCCAATATTTCCTAATCCTAAGACTGCACTTCCATCTGAAACAACCGCGACCGTGTTGCCTTTCCAAGTATATTTATAAATATCCTCTGGATTATTGGCAATTTCACGACAAGGTTGTGCAACACCAGGTGTATAAGCTAATCCCAGAACCTCCCGATCTGTGATTGGCTCTTTTAGTGTCGTTTCAATTTTGCCCTTCCATTTGGCATGGGCATCTAAAGCTTTTTGATAAACTGACATATTTCCTCCTTGTGTTTAATCTAGAAAAATAACTGTACTAATACTGTGGCAATGAGGATGATGATAGTTCCTCCTATTCGCGACGAAATTTGTGCGAAAGGCATAATTTCCATTCTTTCAGCAGCACTTAAAACGGCAACGTCTCCTGTACCACCCATGTTAGCCATACATAGACCTGCTGTAAGAGAAGCTTCAACTTCGTAGAAGCCTAACCAGCGACCAACGATTGCTGTTCCTAATACTGCTCCAATAACTGTAACTAATACTAATAATAAGTATGTAAGGTTGAATGAATCAATAATTTGTCCTAAATCTGTATAAGCAATACCGATACCTGCTAATAGAGCAAAAGTAAAGTTTCCTGCAACAAATTGGTACCAGCGTTGAGCATGAATTTCATATTCACGTGGTAAGATACCTAGTGCTTTAACAACACCGACCGCAATAATCATCCAAGCATAGAAGTGAATTCCTCCTGGAACAAACTTAGCGACGACTGATCCAAAGATCATGAAGCTTGTGGCTAATAGAATACCGATTCCATAACTCTTAACATCATTTCCGACTTCCACATCGCCTTCATCTTTTTCTAAAGATTCATTGGCTTGTGAACGCATCATTTTACCTTCACCACTAAATTTAGGGTACTTCTTACCAAAACTATTTAATAAGCCACCAAATACGATAGCGACCGCGTTACCTAAAGCAACTGCTGGTACTAAACGAGATAAAATGTCAGCGGTAGGGACACCTAAATGTCCACTGAATATTTCTGCTATTGGTACAGCACCTGCACCCATACCGCCTCCCATAATAGGGATACCGATATAAACGATAGCTTCTTTCCAACTAGCTACATCGCCTGATCCAAAGTTCATGATGGAACCTAATAGACCAACAAATGCTAAGGATAGTACGAGCCCACCGAGAATAGTTGGGATGTAACGAATCGCTGCACTAATTAGAAGTTTACGACTCATTCCTAGAATACTACCTGTGATTAATGCCGCTATATAGAAATCCAAGAAACCTGCTTTATAGCCTATAGCTGCACCTTCTGCGCCGCTTAGTGTTCCTGATTCCATAAACGTCTTAATAATCATGACGACGTTACTAGGTAAGATTTCATAATGAACTAATGCTGCTGATACGAAGATAACAACGATAGCTCCTCCACCTAGATACGTTTTGACGATTGGTGTGTTATCTCCAACCCAACCAAATACTGCTCCTAATAGTAATAAAACTGCGAATGCACCGACCATACCCGTAGGTAATGCGCCAGTGAATACCCCAGCTACGATAACAGCAGCAACGACTGCGAATATCGGCAAGGGCAGACCCATTAACTTAAACTCTCTCATATTGACCTCCTTAAGTCTTGTATACTGGATACTGGATACATTATATGATATTATAAAATAAATGCAAGCCCTTTCGTTGCATTTTGTTAAATTTTGTGTTTATATCGCAAACTAAAGGAGCTTCCCCATGTTAGAACAATTTCTACTATCTATGAATGTCGTTTTACCTCTCTTTGTGGTTATAGGATTTGGTTATTTATTAAACTATTTCAATATTGTTGAAGAGAAAACATTTAAACAACTCAACTACTTAGTCTTTTCTATCTTATTACCACTTCACATTGCCAACAGCCTTTATAAAAGCTCATCTGAACAATTTTATTTTACTTCCTCGTTCTTTCCCGTTATTATTTCTTTATTCATTGTCCTTTTTATTTTATTAATTATATTGGCACCTAAAATAGAAAAGAGCCCACAAGAAGTGGCGTCTTTGTCCAAGGTATTATTAGAGCTAACTTTATTATTATAGCCTTTCCTATCATGGATAACTTGTTTGGACCACAATGGTTACCATTGGGATCTATTGTTTTATCCATGTCTATGATCTTATTAAATCCTTTGGCTGTCATTGC
>JAAZEF010000064.1 GCA_012512455.1 Erysipelothrix sp. | reverse complement strand
CCCATTTATTGTTAGTAAAATATAGACATCGTAGTAATCCCTCATTCTAGTATTCAGAGTACCTCGCGAAATAATAGTCTCAAACTTTTCAGATAAAATTGTTTCTATATTATATGACATAATAGGTGATGACTTGGTCGATTAATAAAACCATTGTTAGTAAGGAACCAGCCACATCGTTGAAGTTAACCTTATTGTTAAATATAATCAGTTCACCTGTGATGTAACCAAGAGAACTTAAAATAAGAATTATGAAAAAGAACAGTAACACAATTGTTGAAAGCGAGAATTCTGCTTGTTTCTCTTGAGACAGTTGATACTCATCTTTCTTCTTGTTTTCTTCACGACTTTTAACTAGTATGTCATCTCTGTCCATGGTGTTGCTCCTACCAAGTATCCTTGTCAAGATATGGGTATACTATCTATTGGTTGTAGTGATTGATTTTCTAAATTATAGATGGTATGACACACTTCTTTGAGAAATAAACGATCATGACTAACAGCAATGATGCATCCTTGATACTCACTTAACATTTGTCTAAGTTCAGGATTACTCAAAGGAGAAAGGTTACGAGTTGGTTCATCAAGCAATAAGACATTACAATCGTTTAAGATAAAACGTGCTAAGAATAGTTTGGCCTTTTGACCACCAGATAAGTTGTGTACATTTTGATTCATTTCCTCATAAGTGAATTGAAGAGCACCCAACGTGTTATAAATTAAATCTTGTTCCTCTTTTTCATAAGTAATGGCCAAGAAGGTATAGGGTGTGTGATTCTCATTGAACTGTTCTTCATAGTCTTGTGGCATAATACCCACTTTAAGCTCTGTCTTTTCTTTTAATAAAGTTGAAATATGTTTAAGTAGTGTTGTTTTACCACTACCATTATCACCTCTAAAACCAACATGCTCAGAGGCTTTTATGATAAGATTATAATTTTTTAAGAGAAGTTTACTTTCTATCTTTAATTGTCCATTTTCAATGTTGATAATTTCTTTAGATGAAGGTAATGCCTTCACATTGAACTTAAGATTAATAGCTTCTTGAGGATCAGGTTGTATCATTTGAAAAGCTGCTTCTTTTTCATAGCGCTTCTCTTTTGACTTGATAGATTTCATCTTTTTCTTTAATAAGCGAGCGCCTGAGGGATCTTGTCGAGAGATTGTTCTAAGACTATGTTGAACCTTTTCAAATTGTTGTTGGAGTTTTTGTTCTTGAATCTTTCTTGTTCTCTTTTGTTCAAAAGCTATTTGGGTATCCTTATTTATTTGATGTTGTCTTTGTTTAACATAATCAAAATACTTGAGCGATGAAATAGAATTAAAAGCCTGTGTCTTACGATGTGAAGCCTCTAAGTGTAAAAGTTTTGTGGCACATGCTTGAATTAAAAGTTCATCATGTGAGACAAAGAGAACTGGTGCTTCCAGTTGGATAATAAATTGTTGTAACCATTGGATGGTTTTTAAGTCAATATCATTACTTGGTTCATCCAATAAATAGACATCAGGTTTTAAGAGTGTCAACATTATTAATTGACATTTGATTCTCTCCCCTCCTGAGAGTGACCATAGATGTTTGCGTTCTAGAATTTCTGGTGGTAGATCAAATTGATTTAGACTAGCCAAAAGATCACCATAGTGATGATCAAGATTTACAATAGAATCATAGAAATAATCTAAAACACTTCTTTCTTGGTTCTCTAATGTTTGAGGAAGATATCCTATTAATGATTGGTGTGTATTGATATGACCCTTAATTTTTAGATGATCTTGAGGGATGTTCATAATACATTTCAATAATGAACTCTTGCCAAGACCTTCTTCTGAAAGGATGGCCATTTTATCCTGTGGACCAAGTGAAAAAGACAAATTTTGTATTAAAGGTCTATCATCTTTTAATAAAGAGACAGACAAATTATTTATATCTAGCATAAGACTCCTTTTTATTATTTAAGTTAGAAGTTTATGCCCTCAAAAAAAGAACATAAACAGGGTATTAGTGATGTGTACCTAAGTTGTTCATGTTCTCACTCCTTTAGTTATTAATTATTGTATCAGATTCTAAATGATAATAACATCTACATTTCCAAAGCTGGCATCACCCGATAGGATAATGGTCACATTATTTTCATCAAAGTTATAGTCACCTTTTTCATCAACACCACCAAAGGTTGCCTGTAATTGATTGTCAATATTAACATTCCTTGGGAAATATAGAGTTGTCTTTCCAAAATTGTTATCAACGATAACATGACTATTGTGGGCGAAAGTTGCTTGATCAAAATAAACACGTAAGCTACCAAAGTTGTTTTCAATTCGTGCACTCTCTAAATTGGTCGATTGAACATACTTCGCTGCTTCTGAGAAATTGTTTTCGATATATATTTTTTCACCATGTAAGGTTTGGCCACTACTAGCATTTTTACGTTTGCCAAACTCTAAATCATTGTAAATATGGATTTTGGGTCCCTTTTTAGTAAAACGAGAGGTAATCGTTTGAAAACCAATGGCTAATAGTATCGCCGCAAAATAGACAGGCCACACTGACGTTAAACCTAAGGGGACCGCATTGATATGTGCGATAATGGCTGACAAAATAAAGACACCAAACCAGTTGAGTTTAATTAAACTACTTAAGGCAATGACTCCTAAGACTAATGACCAACCTAAACGAATCGAGGGTGATTCAATGACACCAAAGGCGATGCCTAAGATTCCGATCGCTATCGCAATCACAATCACTGCCCAAAATATATCTTTATTTCTTTTTCTCATAATGTTTTTTCCTCCAATTTAGCTTTCAAGAATGGATAATATTTGCGTGAACAATATATAACTTTGTGTGAATCATGAAACCTGACTTCTCTAACAGTACTCAGATTTCTATTAATTGAGGCAATATGCTTAATATTGAGAATCGAGGATTTTGAGATCCTCACAAAATAAGTAGGCAATATTTCCTCTAGTTCATACAGTCGATACTTCGTGGGATAAGAGGTATGAGGTAAGTGCGCATAGACACTGTCATTTTCTACATCGAAGAAGTAAATATCGTTCACATTGAGCGGAAACTCACTCCCTCGATGAGTGACTAGTAAGGAATCTTGATTAAATTCCTCTACCATTCTCTCAATCTCTTTGTTCATTTTTGAGGCAGTAAGTGTAATTGTGTCTGGATCATGGTTATCGTCGATGATCACTTTAATTTTCATCTAGCTACCTCCTTTATTGACAATTATATTCTATCTCATTAACTTTGAGTAGGAAAGGTTATTAAGTTATGTGGTATTAAATGAATGCTAAGTGGTATAAAAGTGCAACAATGATTAATTGTTGCACGGTGTTGATCTCATTTTATATTAATTAATTGCTTATATTCATTAGGTATAAAGAAGCTTGTCAAAATAGTCACGACAGATATTATCAAGAAAACAGGAATAAGAAGTGCAACGACATGATGAGGTATCGAGATATTTGGTATTGAAAAAAATTCAGAATACATTTTAACTATGTCATTACCAAAGAATAATATCATAGGTGTCACCGTGAGATTTATGGCGCCAGGAATTACTCTCAACCAAATGAAAAGAAATTTGCCCATTTTTGAATGTCTTGGTATTTCTATGTATTCACCATTTTTCTTTGTACGATAGTTGTTGTTCTTTGAATGTATTATCGCATTAAATAGAAATCGAAATCTTGTCATAAGGTATCACTTCCTTTATTATGATTATATTGTAGCATGTTTTAATTATCGTATAAAAAAAGGTAGCCAGTTATTACTAGCTACCCTTATTTTTGAATTGATTAAGTTTTTACTTAATGATTTCTGAAACGTTACCAGCACCAACAGTACGGCCACCCTCACGAATTGAGAATTTAGTACCTTGCTCAACAGCAATTGGGTTGATAAGTTCAACTTTCATTTCAACGTTATCCCCAGGCATAACCATTTCAACTCCGTCTGGTAAGTAAATAACACCAGTTACGTCAGTTGTACGGAAATAGAATTGTGGGCGATAGTTTGAAACGAATGGTGTATGACGTCCACCTTCTTCTTTACTCAAGACATAAACTTGTGCCTTGAATTCAGTATGTGGATTAACACTACCAGGTTTACATAATACTTGACCACGTTCAACTTCTTCACGGTTAACCCCACGAAGTAGTGCACCAACGTTATCACCTGAGATAGCTTCATCAAGTTGTTTGTGGAACATTTCTAGTCCAGTAACAACAGTCTTACGAGTTGGTTTAATTCCAACAACGTCAACTTCTTCACCAAGTTTAACAGTACCACGTTCAATACGACCTGTCGCAACAGTACCACGACCTGAGATAGTGAAGACGTCTTCTACTGACATCAAGAATGGTTTGTCTGTATCACGAACTGGATCTGGGAAGTAGTTGTCTAATGCTTCAACTAGTTCTTCCATTGGCTTCAACCATTCTGCATCGCCTTCAAGCGCTTTAAGTGCTGAACCACGAATGACAGGAACGTTATCTCCATCATAACCATATTCGCTTAGAAGTTCACGAACTTCCATTTCAACTAGGTCAATAAGTTCTTCATCATCAACCATGTCACATTTGTTAAGGAATACTACGAAGTTAGGAACACCAACTTGACGAGCAAGTAAGATGTGCTCACGTGTTTGAGGCATAGGACCATCAGTTGAAGCAACAACTAAGATAGCACCATCCATTTGCGCAGCACCAGTAATCATATTTTTAATATAGTCAGCGTGTCCTGGGCAGTCTACGTGTGCATAGTGACGTGTTTCACTTGAATACTCAACGTGTGAAGTGTTAATTGTAATTCCACGTTCTTTTTCTTCTGGAGCGTTGTCGATTTGGTCATAACCTTTCTTTTCAGAAAGACCACTATCTGACAAGTATGTTGTAATAGCTGCAGTTAATGTTGTTTTACCGTGGTCAACGTGACCTAAGGTACCAACATTCATGTGTGTTTTGGAACGGTCAAATTTTTGTTTTGCCATGTTTTTTTATCCTCCTAGATTATTTTATAAGTTCAGTCTTATTCTAAAGTATAACTATCTAAAAATCAATACAATTCCTTAGAAAGCCTAATTACGAGCATTTTTCTTAGCTATGTCTTCGCTTAAGCTCTTAGGTACTTTGTCATAGTGATCAAATTGCATTGTGTAACTGCCACGTCCTTGAGTAAAGGATCTTAAGTCTGTCGCATAACCAAACATTTCCGAAAGTGGAATGAAGGCACGAACTGCAATGGCATTTTGACGCTCTTCTTGATCTCTGATTTGTCCACGGCGACTTGATACATCACCCATGACAGAGCCTAAGTAGTCATCTGGTGCAACAATTTCTACATCCATGATAGGTTCCAACAAGACAGGTTGTGCATTCTTAGCAGCATCTTTAAGTGCCATCGAAGCAGCAATCTTATAGGCCATCTCTGAACTATCCACATCGTGGGATGATCCATCATAGAGAGTTGCCTTAAGGTCAATAATTGGATAACCAGCCACTAGACCATTGTCTAAAGCCGCAACCAGACCATCTTGTGTTGGTTTAATATATTCACGAGGAACAGTTCCACCAACTACCTTATCAACGAATTCGAAACCTTTACCAGGATTAGGTTCAAAGTGAATCATAACGTGACCATATTGACCACGACCACCTGATTGACGAATAAACTTACCTTCACCATCAGCAGCTTGTTGAATTGTCTCACGATATGAAACTTGAGGTGCACCAACATTGGCCTCCACCTTAAATTCTCTCTTGAGACGATCCACAATGATGTCAAGGTGTAATTCACCCATACCAGAGATAATTGTATCTCCAGTTTCATCATCCGTGTAAGTCTTAAAGGTAGGATCTTCTTCAGCTAATTTCTGTAAAGCAAGACCCATCTTATCTGAGTCACCCTTTGATTTAGGTTCAAGTGACAATGAGATAACAGGTTCAGGGAAGACCATCGATTCAAGAATGATAGGATTCTTCTCTTCACTTAAAGTATCTCCTGTCGCAGTTGACTTAAAGCCGACCGCTGCCGCAATATCTCCAGAATAAACTGTATCGATTTCTTGGCGGTGGTTAGCATGCATCTGCATGATACGACCAAAGCGCTCACGTTGACCTTTAGTCACGTTATAAACATACGATCCTGAAGATGCTTTACCAGAATAAACTCTAAAGAATGTTAAACGACCAACAAATGGGTCTGTCATTACTTTAAAAGCTAACGCTGAGAAAGGTTCTTCATCACTTGCATGTCTAACTGCTTCAGTACCATCAGGTAATGTACCATTAATAGCAGGTACATCAAGTGGGGAAGGTAGATAATCTACAACAGCATCCAACATAGGAATAATTCCTTTGTTCTTATAAGCTGCCCCACAAAGGACTGGGAAGAATTCTGATGATAAAACAGCCTTACGAATTGCTACCTTAATTTCATCAACACTTACTTCCTCACCTTCAAGAACTTTCATCATGAATTCATCATCAAATTCTGCGATAGCCTCAATGAGCTCACCACGCAATTGTGTGGCTTGTTCAACAAGGTGTTCAGGAATATCAACGATTTCATCATCACGATGTTCAAGGTCTGTAAAAATATGAGCTTTCATTTCAACAAGGTCAACTAACCCTATAAAATCAGCTTCAGCTCCAATAGGCAATTGAATCGGAGCACTTTTCGCTCCTAAACGATCCTTGATCGTCTTCGCTGCCATAAAGAAGTCCGCTCCTGTCGCATCCATTTTATTAATGAACACAACACGAGGTACTCCATAAGTTGTAGCCTGACGCCAAACTGTTTCAGTCTGTGGCTCAACGCCACTCTTAGCATCAAGTACGGTCACTGCGCCATCAAGAACTCTTAATGAACGCTCAACTTCAACAGTGAAGTCAACGTGTCCTGGAGTATCTATGATATTGATGCGGTGTCCCTTCCATGCGGCGGTTGTCGCAGCAGAAGTGATAGTAATACCACGTTCTTGTTCTTGCGCCATCCAGTCCATTTGGGCTCCCCCATCATGAGTTTCGCCAATTTTGTGGATCCGTCCCGTATAGTATAGGATACGTTCAGTCGTAGTAGTCTTACCCGCATCTATGTGCGCCATAATTCCAATATTACGTGTATCCTTTAGTGCAAACTCACGTGCCATAATGTGGTTTCTCCCTTCAATTGATTACTTCTCTTACCAACGATAATGTGCAAAGGCCTTATTAGCATCTGCCATTCTGTGGATGTCCTCACGTTTCTTCACTGAAGCTCCGCTACCATTAGCAGCATCGATAATTTCATTGCAAAGACGTAGTTGCATCGACTTCTCATTACGAAGACGAGCATAGTTCACCATCCAACGAAGTCCTAAAGTCAGACGACGCTCTTGGCTAACTTCCACTGGTACTTGATAATTAGAACCCCCAACACGGCGTGCTTTAAGTTCCAATTGTGGCATAACATTACTCAATGCTTGTTCAAAAACTTCCATCGGTTGACGGCCAGTCTTCTCTTCAACCATCGCAAATGCTTCATATAAAATTTTGCTAGCGGTTCCTCGTTTACCATCAACCATGATTTTATTGATTAAACGCGTTACAAGTTTTGAATTGTAAATCGGATCATTCAACACGTCTCGCTTAGCTACATGTCCTTTTCTAGGCATCTTTTAATCTCCTCTCAATAGTTAACGGATTACTTTGGTTTCTTAGTTCCATAAAGTGAACGACTTTGTTTACGATCAGTCACTCCTGCGGTATCAAGTGTTCCACGAACGATGTGATAACGTACCCCAGGTAAGTCTTTAACACGTCCGCCACGAATCAAGACCACACTGTGTTCTTGAAGGTTATGACCAATACCAGGAATGTAAGCAGTCACTTCCATTCCATTACTCAAGCGAACACGCGCATATTTACGCAATGCTGAGTTAGGTTTCTTAGGTGTCATAGTTCCCACACGAGTACAAACGCCTCTTTTTTGTGGTGAATTTACCTTCGTTGTCTCACGTTTCAATGTATTCAACGTTCTTTGTAAAGCTGGTGACTTTGATTTGTACACTCTGCTAGAACGACCTTGATTGATTAATTGATTAATTGTTGGCATAATATTTCTCCTTTCTAACACACACTTCCAGGTGTTTCATGTTTTTCATAAATTTTAGTCCCCAATGAGGACCTCACTTATATCCATAAGCCTTCTTATAATACATTTTAAACGACTCAATGTCAATAGAAATCAATCAAAAACGAGAAGAAATCTATCCTTCTCATTTTTGTAATAATCAGTCATTTTAAGCTGATCTATACCTAAATAAGGTAATGAATCTATCACAAGCGCGACAGTTTTTAATGCTATTAAGTTGTAAAGTGAGCTATCTCACCTGTATCTATATTATACACATTTTAATAATGTCCTTCAATCTCTTTGAAAAACAACCTCCCACTGATGTCCAGTCTCAATACCATAGGCCTGTGAAAAGTGTCCCTGATTAATCGCAATACTCACCTTCTTCAAAGAATTAATGTAAACCACCGGTGAACCAATGCCAACATCCGAAAACGAATGACCAAACAAGACCTCATTTTGATACACCAATTGACCCGAATTATAAAGACTCACCTTCACAAAATCACCAATCTCATAACCCAACGTCATAAACTCTTTTTCATCAATTGAAGACCACAAAGATCCAAAACGACTATCCAACACATCCACATTACCAATTACTTTATCATCAGAAACAAGTACTGGAATCAAAGGTACAAACTGTAAATCATCAATCTCTAAGTTGTCACCAATTTCCTCAAAAGATAATTGGCCACTCGCTAACTTAGCTCCAATATACGCATACAAATCACGACCATGAAAAGTACTCGATTGATGTGAATGGTAATGTTTCTTTGAAATTATCTTCACTTCATCAATCAACTCTCTTAAATGAGTAACACTCCCATTATCTGGTGTCACTATCAACTGTCCACTCTTAAGTTTAACCACAATTGACTTTCTCTGAGTACCCACCCCAGGATCTACCACTGAGACAAAGACACACTCATTAGGCCAATAAGGAATAACTTGAATCAATCGATACGATGCCTCAAATGGTGAATAAGGTTTAATCTCATGAGTCACATGATGAATCGATAAAGTAGGATCAACCTTTAAGGCAACCCCAACCATCGCACTCACTGCCCCATCTATTATTCCAAAATCACTCTGTAAAACTAGAAATGTCATCTCTTCACATCCCTTCATTATCCATATTTTATCATTATTATCAATCTATTAGGTTTTGATGACATTATTAAAAATTAATGTTTCTTATAAAAGAAAAGAGGTAGCTAATATAGCTACCCCTTAATTAATTATATTATTCTGCTAGACGAGTCATCTCTTCTGGTAATTCATTGAGTGGTTCTTCGACCGCATTACGCTCACGACGCTCTTCTTTAAGCTCTTGTGCACGAATCTTAATGCGCTCAGTTGTCTCACGATAAACACCTGAACCAGTACCAGCTGGAATCATTTTACCAACAATGACATTTTCCTTAAGTCCTAAGAGTGGATCGTATTTACCACGAATCGCTGCCTCTGTCAGAACCTTAGTTGTCTCTTGGAACGATGCCGCTGAGAGGAATGAGTCAGTCTCAACTGAAGATTTCGAGATACCAAGTAATACTGGACCAAACTGTGCAGGTTGTTTACCTTCCATCAACATCTCTTCATTAATATCAGAGATACGAGGTAGTGAAATATTAACACCAGCACTTAGATCAGTATCACCCGCATCTAAGACCACGACACGACGTAACATTTGACGAATCATGACTTCGACGTGCTTATCAGCAATCTCGATACCTTGACTCTCATAAACTTTCTTAACTTCCTTAAGAAGATAAGTTTGAACCGTTAACATGTCAGAAACTGATAATAGTTCCTTAGGGTCGACAGCTCCCTCAGTAAGTTTATCACCCGCCGCAATCGTATCATTCACTTTAATAAAGGAACGAACAGATTGGTTTTGAGGAATCGTGTGAACAATCGTATCTTTCTTGTTAGAGATTTCAACTTCATAATTGTCATCACCCATTCCCATACGCGTAATTTTACCTGAAATTTGAGCAATAATCGCTGGATTCTTTGGATGTCTTGCCTCAAAGAGTTCCTCAACACGAGGTAGACCTTGAGTGATATCGTCTGAACCAGAACCAGCAACACCACCAGTATGGAACGTTCTCATTGTTAATTGTGTACCAGGTTCACCAATGGATTGAGCCGCCATAATACCAACAGCCTCACCCACTTCAACAATACGACCAGTGGCCATATTACGACCATAGCACTTCTTACAAACACCATACTTGGAATCACAAGCAAACACACTACGAATACTGACTTCTTTTACATCTGCCTTCGCAATCTTGTTAGCAAGCTTATCTGTAATATAAGTGTTCTCTTCAACAATAATTTCGCCAGTCGTTAAATCAACAACTTTTTCTTGTGTATAACGACCTGCTAGACGATCGCTCATATGTTCAATAATGACCCCTGATTTACGATCAACAATGTCTTTAACAACATAACCATGATCTGTTCCACAATCTTCTTCTTCAACCACAACGTCCTGGGCAACATCCACTAGACGACGAGTCAGATAACCTGATTCAGCTGTCTTAAGAGCTGTATCCGTTAGTCCCTTACGAACCCCGTGGGTGGAAAGGAAGAATTCAGAAACGTTAAGTCCCTCACGGAAACTTGAATAAATTGGAACCTCAATAATTGAAGCAACATATTCTTTACGTGATTTGGATTGAACTGGCTTAGCCATCAACCCACGCATTCCTGCCAGTTGGGTAAAGTTAGAAACGTTACCACGTGCACCAGAGGATGCCATCATGTTAATTGGATTCATACGAGGTAAATTGTCCATAAGTTCTGAACCAATCTTGTTTTTCACTTGGTCCCACATCAAGGTAAGTTTTGATTCCCACTCTTGAGGTGTCAATAGTCCACGTGATAAGAGATGTTTCAAACTCTCAGCTTCAATTTTACCCTCTTCAATATACTTCTCTTTATTAGGAGCTACCGTAATATCAGAAAGTGATACAGTCGTTCCAGCTTTTGTCGCATATTCGAATCCTACATCCTTAATCTTATCAAGGATAACAGAAGTTTTAACAGTACGATCTTCTTCAGAGAAGCGATCAAAGATTTCTTTAATTAAGATACCGAGATCTTTTTTCTTTATTTCTTTTGACAATGGTAATTGTTTAATTGCTTGACGAATATTTTGGCCAGGAGCCACAAAGTATCTTTCTGGAGTATTTTCAAAATTCTCTAAAGTTACTTCATTAATATATGGGAAATCTTCTGGTAAACATTCATTAAAGATTAACTTACCAACTGTCGTAATTAAGTATTGTTTCTTTTGTTCATCAGTAAACGTTGTTTTTGCTAATGATGAAGGACGGATTGCGATTCTAGTATGAAGGTGAACATATTTATTCTCATAAGAGTTTAATGCTTCTCCATAACTACCAAAGACTTGACCTTCTCTTTCACCATAACCACGCCATTCTGAAGCGCGCTTATCCATACCTAATCCCTCAAACATTACAGCCTTAGCTTCAAATTCTTCAGCAGTAGCCTCCATATTAAGGTAGTAGTTACCCAAGACCATGTCTTGAGATGGAGTAACAATTGGCTTACCATCCTTTGGACCTAAGATATTGCCAGATCCAATCATAAGAATTTCAGCCTCAGCTTGTGCCTCTTCAGATAGAGGTAAGTGTACCGCCATTTGGTCACCATCAAAGTCCGCGTTGAAGGCTGGAGTTACTAGAGGGTGTAGACGGATTGCTTTACCATCAACTAATTTAGGTCTAAATGCTTGAATACCTAAACGGTGAAGGGTTGGTGCACGGTTTAAAAGGACTGGGTGTTCACTGATTACATCTTCGACAACATCCCAAATACGAGGATCTTGTCTGTCGATAAGTTTCTCAGCAGCCTTTGCGTTATTAGCAATGCCCTGAACTTTCATTTCATTAATAACAAATGGTTTGAATAATTGTAAGGCCATTTCTTTAGGAAGACCACATTCATCCATCTTCAAGTCTGGTCCTACCGCAATAACAGAACGACCAGAGAAGTCGACACGTTTACCTAAAAGGTTTTGTCTGAAGCGACCTTGTTTCCCTTTAAGGGAATGAGATAGTGACTTCAGGGCACGTCCGCCTGCCCCTGTGACAGGTTTAGAGCGACGTCCATTGTCAATTAAGGCATCGACTGCTTCTTGTAACATACGTTTTTCGTTTTGAACGATAATCGCAGGTGTTCCTAGTTCTAATAGTTTTTTCAAACGATTATTACGAGTAATAACACGACGATATAAATCATTGAGGTCAGAGGCCGCGAAACGTCCACCGTCCAATTGTAACATTGGACGTAAATCTGGTGGGATAACTGGTACTGATTCTAGGACCATCCACTCAGGCTTATTTTCTGACTTAACAAAGGCGACTACAGTTTCTAAGCGACGAAGTAGTTTCTTACGCTTTTCACCTGTTGCTCCTTCGAGCTCTTCTTGTAATTGCTTTAATTCTTGATGAACATCTGCTTGACTCAACAGTCTACGGACAGCTTCCGCTCCTGTTTGAGCAACGAATGAGCCATAGCCATGAAGTTGTTGTTGTTCACGGAATTCTCTTTCGGATAAAATCTGTTTATATTCAAGTGGTGTCTCACCTGGATCGACAACGATCCATGAGACGAAGTAAACAATTGATTCTAATTGTTTAGGTGGGATGTTTAATAGGATACTCATACGTGATGGAATTCCACGTAAGTACCAAATGTGTGCGACAGGTGCAGCAAGTTGAATATGTCCCATTCTTTCACGACGGACAGATGACTTCGTAACTTCTACTCCGCAACGGTCACAAATAATCCCTTTATATCTGACCTTTTTATATTTTCCACAAGCACATTCCCAGTCTTTTGAGGGACCAAAAATACGCTCACAGAATAGGCCATCGCGCTCAGGTTTTTGAGAACGATAGTTAATAGTCTCTGGTTTCTTAACTTCCCCAAAAGACCATTCACGAATTCTTTCAGGAGAAGCTAAACCAATTCTAATAGATGAGAAATCTTTGTTATTCATAAAATCTCCTATTCTTCGTAAACATCGGCGCCGACAACTACTGCTTCTGCCGGTTGAGAATCATCCACATTAGCGGATTCTTCTGTTGATTCTACGTCTTCTTTGAGTACTAAAGCTTCTTGGGGAACGAAGAGATCTTCGTCCAACTTCGAGACATCTACACTATTACCACCATCGTCTAAGAAAGTAATATCTAGTGCTAAACCTTGAAGTTCATGTTTTAGAACTCTAAATGATTCTGGCATTCCTGGATGTGGAATATCGTTACCATTTTGAATCGCCGCATATGTTTTAGTACGTCCTACGACATCGTCTGATTTAATGGTCATAATTTCTTGTAGAGTATGAGCTGCCCCATAAGCATAGAGTGCCCAAACTTCCATCTCACCAAATCTTTGACCACCATTTTGAGCCTTACCACCCAATGGTTGTTGTGTAACCAAAGAGTAAGGTCCTGTGGCTCTGGCGTGTAATTTATCGTCTACCATGTGGGCTAGCTTGATAAAGTACATGACTCCTACAGAGATACGGTCATCAAACTTATCACCAGTACGGCCATCGATGAGATCGATTTTACCATCTGCTGATACTTGAGCTTCAGCCATAATTTCTGCAAGTTCATCGTTTTCAATCCCGTCAAAGACAGGGGTTGCGAAATTGACACCTAATTTCTTAGCGGCCATTCCTAAGTGAATTTCTAAGATTTGACCGATATTCATACGTGAAGGAACACCCATTGGATTTAACATAATGTCCACTGGTGTACCATCTGGCATGTATGGCATATCTTCGAGAGGTAAGATTCTAGAAATAACACCCTTATTACCGTGTCGTCCTGCCATCTTATCCCCTTCGGAGATTTTACGTTTTTGTACAATATAAACTTTTACTTTTTCTTGAACTCCTGGAGGTAATTCATATCCTTCAGAGCGTTTGAAGACACGGACAGATTGAACAATTCCTGATCCACCATGTGGTACTTTCAGGGAGTTGTCTCTGACTTCTTGTGTCTTTTCACCAAAGATTGCGAATAATAGCTTCTCTTCTGGTGGTAATTCAGTGTGTCCTTTTGGTGTGACTTTTCCGACGAGTACATCGCCTTCTTTAACTTCAGCACCGACCATAACAATACCGTTAGCATCTAGATGACGACAAGCGACTTCAGAAACGTTTGGTATGTCTCTTGTGATTTCTTCAGGTCCTAATTTGGTGTCTCTGACTTCAATTTCATATTCTTCAATATGGATTGAAGTATAGACATCATCATAGACCATACGTTCACTCATGATGATGGCATCTTCATAGTTGTAACCATCCCATGACATGAAGGCTACAGTAACGTTTTGTCCTAAGGCTAATTCACCGTTGTCCATGGATGGACCATCGGCAATGATTTCACCTTTTGAGACACGTTGTCCATAGTCGACAATTGGTGTTTGTGAAATATTTGTTCCCGCATTTGATCTTCTGAATTTATCTAAGGTATAAGTAACAACTTTATCATCGTCACTTGTAACTTCAATCTTAAGACCATCTAAATAAGTAACAATACCGTCTGTTGTTGAGACGATTGCTGTTCCACTATCTTTAGCGAGTTTGTGTTCGATTCCTGTTCCTACTAAAGGAGAGGTTGGTCTTACTAATGGTACGGATTGACGTTGCATGTTGGCTCCCATTAGAGCTCTGGAGGCATCGTCATTTTCTAAGAAGGGAATACAGGCTGTTGCGACAGATACAATCTGCATGGGTGAGACATCCGCAAGTTCTACTTCGTCTCTGTCCATTACGACGTTGTCACCTTCGAAGCGTACGACGACTTGTTCGTTGACTATTTCACCGGCGACAACTTCGTTGGCTGGTGCGATAACATAGTCTAATTCATCGTCTGCTGAAAGATAGACAACATCTTCAGTTACTTTTCCTGCTTCTACGATACGATATGGCGTTTGGATAAAGCCGTATTCGTTAATTCGTCCGTAAGTAGTTAGGTTGGATATTAGTCCAATGTTTGGTCCTTCTGGTGTTTCGATTGGACAAATTCGTCCATAGTGTGAGTTGTGGACGTCTCGTACTTCATAGGAGGCACGTTCTCTGGAGAGACCACCTGGTCCTAATGCAGAGATACGACGTTTATTTGTTAACTCAGCGAGTGGGTTAATTTGATCCATGAATTGTGAGAGCTGTGATGAGGAGAAGAACTCCTTGACAGCTGCTGTTAATGGACGGATGTTTGTGAGTGACTTGGGTGTGAGTGAGGAAACATCTGAAATTGACATTCTGTCAATGACGACTCTTTCCATACGGGATAATCCAATTCGTACTTGGTTTTGAATTAATTCACCGACAGTTCTTACACGACGATTTCCTAACATATCGATATCATCTTGTTCACCGATATCGTCCATTAGATTTAGATAATAACTATAGAACGCATACATGTCTGATAGAGTGACTGTTTTCTTACTGATGTATGGATCGGGTCCTAAGACCTTGATTTCATGGTCACTTTGTGGGACTGAGACAGATATCTCTTGTACTGCTGAACCTACTAACCATAGGGTTAGTTCTTCTTTCTTGGCTAAGGATACAATTGCGTCTTCACGTTTATTGGTCATCTTATCTAATGGGAAGTCTGGTAGGTAGCGTTCGATGAGTAAATCATTGTCATTGTCTGTTGCGTCGACGTTTTGACTATTTGTTAAGCGTCCTAATGAGAATAGGCGTGTTCCATAGTTGAACATGGAGCGTGCGTTATCTTTAGTGAGGACAATTGGTTTAGCTTTGATACCTGCATAGACTAAGATATTGTCATAACCATTTGCTTTAAGGTCGACTAGATCTTTTTCTGTGAGTACTGTTCCGATGTCGAGTGTATAGTTATCATCATCGATATCTTGAGCGGTAATTCTTCCGACTAATGTATCAGTCCATGTTAAGGGAACTAACTTTTTGTCCGGATGACTAAAGAGATGATTTAATGGATAGACACCTAAGTGTGTACCTGATTCTAATGCAGAGCGCATCGCATTTCTTTCTTCTCTTCCAATAATAGTTCCTTTTTTGATGATGACTTCGCCTTGAGCACCTAGGATGTCGTGGTTGACGACATTACGAAAGGCACGGCTTGAGACACCGAGTTTTTTGTTTAATTTATAGCGTCCGGCTTTATTAAGGTCGTAGCGACGATAGTCTAAAAACTTAGCGTTCATTAAGTTGATGGCCCCATCGATTGTTGGGATTTCATCTGAACGTTGGTTTTCATAAATTGAGCGGAGTGCTTCTTCAGTTGTTGATATTTTGTCTTGAACTAGTGTGTTAGTGACTGCTTCGTATTCTCCAAATATAGAGTTATATAGAAGAATATAGTGATTTAGATAGTCACGTCCTTCTTCTGGAGTTTTTAAATCCTTATTAATTGAATAGCCAATGGCTGATAAGAACTTTTCGAAACTTTCTGAGTCCAAGGGTGTATCTGAATTTTCAGGGTTGAGAGATAGACCAAAGGCCTTGAATAATACAGTGGATAGTAAGGAACGTTTGCGGTCAACTTTCATATTAATGATTGTGCCGACTGCTTGTTTCTTAGAATCACTGACTAATTCGAGCCAGGTTCCTCTGCTTGGTATTAATTCGGCTGCGAAAACATCTTTTCCTGTTTTGTTGTCTACATCGATATCGAAGTAGGCTCCTGGGGAGCGAACAATTTGGGAGACGATGACTCTTTCTGCGCCGTTGATGATGAAGGTTCCTGTATCTGACATGAGCGGGAAATCACCCATGAATACATCTTCAATCTTTTGGATCAATTCACCGGTCTGGCGATCGGTGATGTTTAATTCCATTCTTGCACGTAGTGGTGCTGAGTAAGTTGTTTCTCTGCGTTTACTTTCTGCCACATCGTATTTTGGTTCATCGAATTTATAGTCGAGGAATCTTAACTTGACGGATTGGTTGTGGTTTTCAATTGGATAAATTTCATCGAAGACCTCTTTGAGTCCTTCTTTCTTTAACCATTCGAAAGCATCTGTTTGAATTTCTACCAGATCGGGTAATTCCAGTGTTCCACTAATTTTTGAATAGTTTCTACGTTCTGATTTAGTACCTTCACGGTCAATTCGATAAGGGAGTTTTTCTGTCATGCCGCCATCCTTTCTGATGATTAATAGGCCAAAAAGGGCATAAATACCCATTATTTTTTAGTCTATTATGCAATTAAATATAATATCACTTATAAGTCAAGTTGTCAATTATTTATGCACTGGATAATCCAGTATCCTTTATCTCTTTTGAGGCGCTTAACTTCACTAAAGAAATCTTTTAGATACTCCATTGCGGAAGTTGCCCCATGTTGTTTTCTCATTACAATTAATAATTGGCCTTCTTTTGTTATGTGCTCACTTGCTTCTTTAAAGAGTCGATAGATATTCTTTTTACCTGCCCTGATGGGTGGGTTTAATAGAATTGTATCAAACTTTGATAAGCCTTCGATTCCATCTTGATGAATAAAGTTTACATCTAAATGATTAATCTTTGCGTTTTCTTGTGCTAATTCTACCGCGTAGCTATTAATATCGACACCAGTTACGGATAGATTTTCATGTAGCTTCTTGAGTGTTAGGCCAATGACACCGTAGCCACAGCCTAAATCTAGAAGCGATCCATCTAGCAACATTTCGTGGGCACTTTGAATAAGAAGTTTGGTGCCATAGTCAACATGGTCTTTAGAGAAGACACCGTTGTCACTTATTAATTCTAATTCAATGCCTAAAAACCGGAAAGGGATTGCTCTCCGGTCATGTTTTTTAGGCGGATTGTCGGTGAAATAGTGTTCCACTTTGTCACCTCCAGTTTTTTTTGTTTTTATTACTGGTTTTACTTAACTTCAACTACTGCGCCAGCTTCTTCAAGTTGGGCCTTAATTTCTTCAGCTTCTTCTGGTTTGATGTTTTCTTTAATTGCTGATGGTGCAGCATCAACAAGTTTCTTAGCATCCATCATACCTAAACCTGTAATTTCTTTAACGACCTTGATGACACCAACTTTAGAGCCACCAACTTCTTTAAGTGTAACTGTAACTTCTGATGGAGCTGCATCTTCTTCTGCACCGCCACCTGCTTGTGCTGCGACTGCTACTGGAGCTGCTGCTGTTACGCCGAATTCTTCTTCGACTGCTTTAATTAAATCATTTAATTCTAATAGTGACATCTCTTTTAGAGAATCAATAATTTCTGCTGTTGTTAATTTAGCCATGAATATTTCCTCCTTTATTCAGTTTCTTCGATTGTTGGTACATTTGCTGGTGTACCCCATAATTTAGTTGCTACTTCTACGTAGCCAGCTTTTTTCTTGTCTGTTACTTCGTCTAATTTACCATGAGTCTTCAGTAAGTCTGTCAATTCCTTAACCGTCATTTTCTCAAATGATTCTTTTACTTCATCGCTCACTTCTTCGACTACTTCTTCAACTACTTCTGGAGCAGCTTCTTCGACTACTTCTGGTGTAGCTTCTTCGACTACTTCTGGAGCAGCTTCGACTGTTTCAGTAACTTCTTCTGGTGCTAATTCAGACACCTGTTTGATAGCATAAGCGAATTTGCGCATTGGAGATTGTAACATTCCAACAAACATAGATAGTAATCCTTCGCGATTTGGTAATTCTGAAAGTTCTTTAATTGTTTCAATATCAACAACCTTACCCTCAACAATACCAGTCTTCAACACTAGTTGCTTGTTCTTTTTAGCAAATTTAGCTAAAACACGACTTGGTGCAATCGCATCATCAGAAAACGCAATCGCATTAGGTCCCTTAAGAGCTTCTGCCAATTCTTCAAAGCCAGCTTCAACCGCTGCACGTTGTGACAATGAGTTCTTATAAACCTTGAAATCAACACCCTCTTCTCTTAATTGACGACGAAGATCCGTGATATCTGATACTTTAAGTCCGCGATATTCAACAACAACTGTTGATTCAGCAGCCTTGATTTTATCAGTAATTTCAGCAACAACATTCTGTTTATGCGCTAGATTTTTTTCATTCACTTGCATTCACCTCCTATTGTATAAGTTTCAATGATTACACAAAAATAAAACCCACATCTCAAGACATGGGCGAAAAAAAGTTTTTTAATTAATCTTTTCTCTACCTCGGCAACGAATTAAGCATTAAGCAGTTGCTGTCTTGGGTAATAATTGATAACAAAGGAATTGTATCTAATTTAAGATTGACTGTCAACCCTTTTATCTTATTGACCAGGTAATCGTGACCATTTCCTCTAAATCGATATCCTTAGGCTCCACCACAGGAGCAGCCATAGAACGAACTGCCATCGGTGATTCAAAACGAGCAACTGATGTCATCGGTTTATAATCAATATTAATAATTTCAGATAATTCAACTCCCGCTGCCTTAGCTAAAACTGAAGAGCGATCCGTTGCATTCTTAGTCGCAAGTGTTAATAATTGATCCATTACTCTTTCCTTATCCTTGATTGTAAAGCTAATATTCAATACAGGATCAACACCAGTCATAGAAAGCTCACTCAAAATACTCTGTAATTTATTTAAATCTAAATCAAAAGTACAATTAAGACTTTGTTCCAAGAGATAACCTACAAAGCGTTTTCTATAATGATTACTTTCATCTTGATAACTCTCATAATCCGCATTAATACTAAATTGAGTAGTTTTCAAATTACTAAGTCCAACTTTCTCCAAAGCATCTTTTAATTTCTCATTTTGTTCATTCGATAACGCAACTGTTTCTTCATAGCTCTCATCTCTAATACTTAAATCAAAAGTTAAACTAATTTGATCAGTAGGAACACTCAATTGTCCAAGTCCAATCACTGTTAAATGTTTCTTCATTTTATTATTCCATCCTTTAAGTTAGTCTATCAAAAGAGCAAACACTTGACAAATGGTTAGGTACCTAATATAATGATAACAGTTAGGCGCCTAACTAATGAATGAAAGGAGGAAAACTATGAAAGAAACTAATCAAGTACTCGATACAGTCATGTCAATCTCTCGCACAATGAAACGTCGTAGAGGTCGTGGACATCATCGTCCCCGTGGTGGCTTTCGCATTCTACGCGTATTAGAAAGCGAAGGACCTATGGTCTCAAAGGATTTAGCTGAAAAGTTAGACATCAGACCATCATCACTATCGGAAGCACTCGATCGTCTCCAAGAAAAGGGACTCATCGAAAGAACACCAGATCAAGATGATAAGCGTAAAGTCACTATCTCAACAACTGATAAAGTAAAAGAGATGAAACTTAAGCGTCAAGAAAAACAAGACGAGTATCAAACAATCATTACCAACGCTCTCACCAAAGAAGAACAAGACGAATTTATTCGCTTAGGAAACAAAATAGTGGAAGCCCTAAGAAATGCTAGCTCAGAGCGTTAGCATTTTTTCTTATCATTTGGTAAACTAGTGAGGTAAGAAAAGAGGTCACTCATGAAAAACGCATTTTTATTAGCTTTAGTCATGCAAAGTAGAAGTCCACAAGTTATTTATCAGGGCAAAGTATATCAACTAACCAATGAAGGTAAAAAAATAAAAAGACCTACGTCTTTAATTAAAATTGTTTTACTCGTAGGATTTATCTTATTTTATTCATTCATCGGACAATTCTATGTTCAACAAATATTTGGCGAATCAATCTTCGCAACCATTATCTTAGTACTCATCGCCTATATTCTCATTTTAGGACTGACCTTCCTTATTGGTCACTTACTATTATGGAAAAAGGATGACATGAGTGTCTACGTCGACATCAATCAATAACTTAAAGGGGTAACTAGTAACAGCTAGTTACTTTTTTTATGAAGAACATATCACAACAGCTTGTTATAGGTGTAGTTTGATGGATGTGGGATATTCGCTCTGACGAGGAGCATCTTCACAACAATGTATGTTTATAAAAGGTATAAAAAATAGCTCATAAATCGAGCTATTTCTTAATTATTCTTTTTTACTCGTAGCACTTTAACAGTTTATTCGTCGAAGCGATGATGTAACTTTTCAATCGCACTACCCAATTTGCTATCAACACTCACAGAATATTGATTAGGCTCTTGATTAGTTGTTATAACAACTATATCGGCTCCAATAGAATACTCCACAGTACTCACAGATTGATATCTCCATCAGACTTTATTTGATAAACAAAATCAATATCATATGAGTCATCCACTGATAACGGTTTTAATTCAGAAAGCAAATCTACTATCTCTTTGTAAATACTTAGAGATTCTTCATCTACCAATGATCCTACATCAACACTTCCTTTAAGAGTAGAATCTACCAGAGTAATTGAAGTGACTAAATTCTGTGGATTATTATTACCATCCCCACTTTTAACATTGTTCAATGTATTATTATCTGCAGAACAACCTGTTAGTAGAACAACAACAAGAAATACACATACAAACAGTATCACTTTCTTCATTATACTCACCTTCCTATCATTAGTTTATCATTTTTCGTGATTTTTTTAACAAAATTATGACATTTAATACCAATAATAAATGTTTTAAGCTCTTCACAAAAGAAAAAGAGCTATACTTTGCAAAATATTAATTAAACATTTTGTTTCGTAATAGCTCTTTTTAAATTTTAATTTATTTTAGAATTCGTTATTTAATCTGATACCAACGCCCATAGTTGTTGATAGGGTAATACTCTTCATGAAGATTCCCTTAACAGCAGCTGGACGAGCACGCTTGATTGTTTGAGCTAGTCCATTAATATTCTCTGCAAGAGCCTCATCTGTGAAAGATACTTTACCAACTAATACGTTGATATTTCCCTCTTTATCCACACGATATTCAATCTTACCTTTTTTGATTTCAGCCACCGCATTAGCGATATCTGGTGTCACTGTACCAGTTTTAGGGTTAGGCATTAATCCCTTAGGACCTAAGATTTTACCAATCTTACCAAGCTCACCCATCATATCTGGAGTCGCAACGATAACATCAAAATCAAACCAACCTTTTTTGATATCCTCGATCATTTCCTTGCCACCCACAAAGTCAGCTCCAGCTTCCTTTGCTTCTTCAACTTTTTCACCTTGAGTCACAACTAATACTTTTTGTGACTTACCAGTTCCATTAGGCAAGACCATCGCTCCACGAATTTGTTGATCCGCATGACGAGGATCGACATTCAGGTTAAATGATAATTCAACTGAAGCATCAAATTTAACTGTGTTAGTTTCCTTAGCCAAAGCAATCGCTTCAGTCAAAGGATATTGTTTTAGATGTTCAACTTTGGCCTCAGAAGCCAAACGATTTTTTGTTTTCTTAGCCATAATTAGTCTTCCATCCCTTCTATCGCGATGCCCATGTTCTTCGCTGTACCAGCGATGATTTTCATAGCACCCTCGACATCATTTGCATTTAAATCTGGCATTTTGTACTCAGCAATCTCACGAACTTGATCCGCTGTAACAGTACCAACAATCGCAGTATTAGGTGTACCAGAACCTGATTTGATACCCGCTGCCTTCTTTAAAAGAATAGCCGCTGGTGTCGTCTTAAGAACAAAATCAAATGTTTTATCCTCATAAGCCGTAATAATTACAGGAACGATATCCCCCATACGATCTTTAGTCGCATCATTAAACGCTGACGTGAATTGAGGCATGTTCACACCCGCACCAGCAAGAGCTGGACCTGGACGTGCTTGGCCTGCAGGGAATTGTAACTTAATTACCTTAGCAACTTTTTTACTCACAAGACATTCCTCCTTAAATTAAATGTTTGTGCAGTGGTCTTAACGAGTGGTTGCACACTCTGCCACGCCACTATCAATAAGATAGCTAATGAATTATAACGTATCTGTAGTCAATCGTCAAACAAAACTTACTCCAACAGGCCCAAATCATCAATCATTTCTGAAGCCACATCACTAATAGAGCGATCCTCAACATCAACTTGATAGTTGATAGCCTGCATATAAGCATCATCAATCGAGTCTGCCATCAGATTTAAGACATCATTTAATTCTGGATATTCTTCTAATAAAGAAGTACGAACTAATGGAGCCCCATGATACGCTGGGAAAAACTCTAAGTCATCCTCTAAGACAACCATATCATAACGCTGCAACAGTGAATCCGTCGCATACACCACAATAACATCCAATTGGTCACTACCAATTGACTCATAGGCTAGTGAAGTATCCATCTTTAATACCGTACCAAATTCATAATCATACAACTCATTCATTCCATCAAAACCATCTGTAATTCTTGTAAAGAATAAATGATTCGCACCAAATCTAAAGTCAGAGGCATACTCACTCAAATCACTCATCGTAGTAATACCATACTCATCCGCGGTACTCTTAAGAATACCCAACGCAAAGGTATTATTAATACCCACTGGATCAAAGAATGTCATACCATAATCTTCTGCCATTCCCTCACGTGCTACTGATAATACTTCATCAGCAGTCGCTGGAATCTCTTGTTCTAAAATCTCATTAACAATCGTACCCGTGTATTCAAAGTACATATCCACTTCACCCTCTTCAAACGCCTGAAAAATAACAGTCGTTCCTCCAAGGTTTTGTTTACGCTCAACTCTTAAATCAGTCTTCGCTTCAATAAGCTGGGCATAAACCTCACTCATCACAATATTCTCTGTAAATTGTTTCGAGGCAATAACTACTGAATCGCCCCCAGCAGAACAGCTCACCAACAAGAGTAAGCTTGCTAATAACACTAATAATTTCTTCATAATTCATATCTCCTTTAAAACTTACGATCGATAAGTAACTAACCACTTCTCGACACGGCTCAAAATCCATTCCATTAAGATCGCCATCATTGATACTGGAATCGCTCCCGACAACATCATATTTGTATTACGCGTCTGAATACCACGCCACACTAACATTCCAAGACCACCCGAACCAATTAAGACTCCAGTTGTCACAATCGATAGTGCACTCACTAATGCCAGTTTCAAACCAGCAATAATGACCGGTAAAGCAATCGGTAACTCAATCATGATATAAATTTGTAACGGATTCATTCCAAT